>NZ_VPAO01000036.1:0-45351 GCF_013419235.1 Acinetobacter sp. YH12098 | reverse complement strand
TGAGGATCAGAAAGCTTGTTTGAATCGATGTATTTCATCCGCAGATTATGCACGAATGCTAAGAAATCCGGAGTGCAAATATTAACCAAAAAGAAGATCGTTTTTTGATTTATGAAAGAGATCTAATGTTTTATAGGTTTAGTTACCTGCTTTCTCATAGGTATGTAGTGAATTCCCCATTGCTGAGTTAATTCACCTACAATCTCAAAGCCAAATTTTTTATAAATTTCTAAAGCATAGAAACTCGAATTTACCGTAATATGCTCAGGCTCATGCTGCATTATTACGCTTTCTATAAACTCCCACATTTGACGTCCAAAACCTTGGCCATGATATTCAGGTTTCAAGAAAAAATGCATGAGATGTGCAGGATGCACATAAGCTACATTGCCAACGATTTCTTGATTTATTTCAGCAACAAAATAATGGATTAAATCACGCTCAAAAATATGTTTGAGCATGTGGGGCTTAAAGCGCTCACGACCTTCTTCACTGCAAATAACATCATCGACAAATGGTTCAATGACTGCCGCGATTCCATCAACATCCTCTACACAGGCTGGGCGTATGATCATTTTTAGCATGTTGTTCTCTTTATAAAAGTAATCCTTAAACTTCCTCCGTCAAAGAAAATAAACTTTCTTAAAAGAGTCATTTAATGAATTATCGCTTTTAGCTGTTATTTTTCAATACGTTTAAAAGTTACTTCAGCTAAATTTAAAGTAGATGTTGTACATCCAATATGCAATTGTCATTCAAATATTTTTCAGCACAATTTTAAAATATATGTGAGGCATAAATGCTGAATGAATTCAGAAAACATAAAAATCCCCCACGTTTGGAGGATTTTTTACTTTATTTATTGAATAGCCATTATTTTTAATACACATCACGGCGGTAACGACCTGCTTTACGCAGTGTATGCAGTTGTTCAATGCCCAGTATCTCTTGCAAAGTGGCATCTACCGCTTTGGCCATATTCAAACTGCCGCAGATATAGAGACAAGCCCCTTGCTCTAGCCAATCAAACAATTCAGCTTTTTTTACAACTAGGACATCTTGCACATACTTTTCAGCAAATCCATCACGAGAAAATACCCGATCGATTTCTGAAATTTTACCTTGGTTTTGTAATTCATGCAGTTCATCAGCAAAAATTGCATCGAAATCTTGTTAATGCTCACCATAAATTAACCAGTTTTGATAGTGCTCTGTTGCGACACGTTGCTTAAGATGTGAAAGCAAACCCGCCATTCCTGAGCCATTGCCAATCATAATTGCTGACTTAACGCCCTCTGCTAAGTGAAAATTTGGATTCGCACGAATATAGGCATGAATACATTGTCCAAGTTTTAAATCGTGCGTTAATAAGCCAGAACCTAAACCTAGTTCATCGCCATGCTGCTCTTGACGTACAACGAGCTCTAAATATTTTTAATTAAATAGAGTTTGATAATTTCACGCTTAGACTAAACAACTAAAGAAAGATTATAATTAAAGCTTAGAATTCATTCGCCATTTGCGAAATCTTCGAGCAATCATGTCCAAAAATCTTGCAACGCTGATTGGATTCAGTGCAATCTTACAATGGTCTTCTATTGTTGGTTTACTTAAGAAAATTAGTTTCAGTATTGGCCCTGATCTTGCTGTGCTCTTTATGTATACCTTGAGCGCAATTATTCTATTGCTCTTATTTAAAATTCCAAACCTTAAACTGGTTCCGCGCCAATTTTTGATATATGCCACCCTTTTATTTGTGATTTATGAGTTTTGTTTTTCGTATGCCATTGCTTTGGCTCAAACAGCTCAACAAGCGATTGAAATCAGTTTGGTCAATTATTTATGGCCGAGTCTGACAATTGCCGCGTTAATATTATTTAAAGAATTAAAATTTAACTTTTTCGTAATCATTGGTTTAGCCATTAGTTTGGGCGGCATTATTTTAATCCAAACTGTTAACGGAAGTTTTAACTGGTCTACAGTCTTTACCAACATTCAGTCCAATCCATTAAGCTATTTTCTTGCTTTTATGGGCGCTAGTTTATGGTCACTCTACTGTGTGATTACACGTAAATACAGTCATGGACATAACCCTATTTCATTCTTTTTCGTCGTAATTACCATTGTACTATGGCTAAAAATGTTGATATTTCACGGTATTCCGCGAATGCCTACCGTAGACTTACATACCGGTATGTATATGTTGACCGTGTCCATCGTGACTGCATTGGGCTATGCAGCGTGGAATGTAGGTATTATAAAAGGCAATATTACGATATTGGTGACTTTATCGTATTTTAGTCCGATTTTTTCTTCGGTTATTTCAATGTTTATATTACAGACACCACTGAGTTTAAGTTTTTGGCATGGTGCCATTTTGGTGACATTAGGTTCGCTGGTATGTTGGATTTCAACCAGTTGGCCACAAATAAAAGCAAAATTAATGCAATTGCGTCATGAATAATATGGCGCAGTTAATTGCCTCTGATTATCTTAAACTGAATAACAAAACCGCGATTAGGCACAGCATGTGAAGTAACTGTGTTGGTGCAAAATATAGAAAATATTTCCATCCACCTGTGAGAAATGCATTCACACATTTTGAAATTGCATGGGCTGATAATCCAATCACCACAGCATAAACCAGTGTCAAATTATCGATATTACCTTGCATCACAACGGTTGCCATAGCTGCATGGACTTCAAAGAGTGATGCTAATAATGTCCCTAAAATTAAGCCTTTATCACCTAAAGCGAGATTTAATCCATACACAAGTGCTTGGATCAAAGTGAGCGTGATGGCAATGATTGCCGCCTGTTTTAAGCTAAACATTCGACTATCGGTATTTTCTAACGGCGCTGGTTCATTCGCTTCTACACAAAGTTTTTCGGGTTCTGTCTCTTTATTATGCTGAACTTGAGATGAGCCATAAATCAGATATAGCGCAGCAAGGACTAATATCAAGATGCCGACGATACTTGGTATAACTAATATTTTAAACCATGCAAAACTCACCCCAAGTACGATGATCAAGAGTTGAACCAATGTCGCAACACATGAAAAAAGTCCTGCCCCTGCATTACTTTTGGCACTGGCTTTTCCTGCTCGTACTTCCATGCCTAAGCTTGCGATCGTTGCGGTGCTCGACACAAAACCTGATGCCAAGGCCGATAAAATAATGGCTTTATCAGAGGATAATAGCCGCTTGGCGATGTGCGCTAATGACTGCACCACCAAGATCAATATCAGTAATTTTAAAATCACATAGGGATTTAATACTGAACCCCAATAGGCTTGATTCGGAGTTAAAGGTAAGGCAATTAGGATCAATGCCAGTAAAAAGACTCCATCTCTTAACTCATAGTCTTTGATCCAATGCGCTGCAAAATGATGTAAGCCTTTTTTTCCAACTAATATGAGGGTCAGCACCACAGCCAAACACGCAGCCAATGGAATATTAAATACACAAGCAGCGCCGATTAAATAAGTCATAACAAAAGCAAGTTCTGTGGTTGTGCCAATATCTTGTTTTTGCTGGCTTAATCCATAATAGCTAAACATACTGACGACAATTGCACCGATTACACCAACAGCTAAATGGATTAAAAAACACAATGCTCCAAACAGCGCACAAATGGTAAATGAGCGTAAACCGGCAAAGCTCTGTTCACTGTCCAAATTGTTGTTACGTTGACGCTCCAAACCGATGAGCAATCCACAGCCTAAAGCCGAAGCTAAAATCGTTAACAACGCTGGGAAGGATAATGTTTGTATGAGTATTTCCAAATTTAAGCCCTCCCATCAATACATTGTTTATTTTGGCAATATAAATAAAAAATAATATAAAAATTTAACGCTAAAATTTGAAAAAAACATATAAATTGAACAACTTGAGAATTTTCAATCATGTTCAAAGTTTAGTCATACTTTAAATCATAAACAATTCCATGATAAATATCCTAGTGGACATCAAATATTTCTCATCTTTTAATTAAAAAAAATATTCGAAAATCTGACTTAAATTCGGACTTTTTTACCTTCATGTCTGTTTAAAGCACATATTAAGCCCAAATCACCATAATCGCCGCAATCACCACTAAGGCTAAACCCCAATGATCAGTTCTTGCGAGTTTTTCCTTAAAGAAATAGGCAGAGATTAATAGACTAAATAGGATTTCGATTTGACCTAGGGTTTTGACAATCGCAACCGTTTGCATACTCATGGCAGTAAACCAGCCCAAGGACGCTAGAAAGCTACAGACACTAACGCGAAAGGTCAGACCGACTCTCTCCCACATGGCAATGAGCGTTTTGCGGCTAAATAGACTGAGGTACAGCAGCATAATCACACATTGAAAGCCAATTATACTCAACAGTACCCACGCCGCACGATGCAAAGTCGGTAAATCACTTAGCTCTAAACTGGCTTCACGAACCAATAAAGAGGTAATAGCAAAACTTAATCCACTCCCTACACCGATGCATAAAGTTGGCAAAGATAACTTTTGTCGTTGAGAACCTTTGCTTAAAAGAAAAACGGCTATGCCACCAACCAAAACACCAATCCAACCAAATAAACTTAAATGTTCACTTAAGAAAATCACCCCCACTATGGCCGCAAATATGGCTTCACTTTTCGCTAAACCGACACCGATGGCATAATTCTTTTGCTTAAAAAGCAAGACCATTAAAATCGTCGCTAAAATTTGACTTAGTCCTGCAATCACCACATAGATCCAAAACATAGGTGTAAATGTGGTCACCTGAGTCACAGGCTGTTGTTGGTACAGCACAAATAAATAAATGCAGGCAAATGGGAGTCCAAAAATAAACCGAGCAAGGGTGACACCATACACATCAACAGTAGTACTGAGTTGTTTTTGAAATGCATTGCGCCATGACTGCATAAAAGCAGCCATTAAAGTGAACAAGATCCAAACTGGAAACATAAGAAAGGTGGTTTAACGGTGGATGCCTCATCAATTTACGCTTTTATTGAATTGAATGCGACCCAACACGGCTAGATTATTCATTGAACTTGGTTATAGATTCGTTGAAAAAAATTTATTTAAAAACCTGATATTAAGAACTTGGTATGTATCGAAAGGTAAGTTTTTAAAAAAAACGCAAAGGCATGTCACCTTTGCGTTTTGCTCTTTACCAATATAGTTAGTAACTTACATTAAGTTGGCTTTCTAGTAATACAGCACCAAATTGCTCACGCAGATCTTTTTTCAGCATTTTCCCTGTGCCACTCAATGGAATAGCATCCACGAAAATTACTTTATCAGGTACCTGCCATTTAGCAACTTTATCTGCATAATAATCCAAAATTTCTGTATCAGATAAATCAACATCTGGCTTTTTAATCGCAATTAATACAGGACGCTCATCCCATTTCGGATGAGTAGCTGCAATCACTGCTGCCATTGCAATTTTGGGATGTCCCATAGCTAAATTTTCTAACTCAACAGAAGAAATCCATTCACCGCCCGATTTGATCAAATCTTTTGAACGGTCACTAATTTTTAAGAAACCATCTTCGTTCAGGGTTGCAATATCCCCGGTATCAAACCAACCATCTGAGGTTAATGCAGATTCTGTTTTGCCAAAGTAATTGCCAATAATCCAATGCCCTTGGATCTGTAAATTACCCGTCGTTTCGCCATCACGTGCAACTTCGTGTGTACCGTTTTCTTCATCGGTAATACGTAAATCGACCCCAAATGGTGGACGACCTTGAGACAATCTTACTTGTAATTGTTCTTCTTCAGATAATAATAAATGTTTGGCTTTAAACTGGTTTGAAGAACCTAATGGACTGGTTTCGGTCATTCCCCAAGCATGAATCGTTTCACAGTTAAATTGTTCTTTAAAGACTTTCAACATCGCAGGTGGGCAAGCAGATCCGCCAACCACATTTCGCACTAAACTTTGGAGCTGACTGCCCGCTTGCTGCGCAGCATTGATTAATCCCTGCCAAATCGTTGGAACACCCAATGCAACGGATACTTTATAGTCATCAATCATTTGCGTCAGGCTTGCTCCATCTAAACCTGGGCCTGGCAGCACTAAAGTACATCCCACCATTGCCGCAGCATATGGCGTACCCCATGCGTTGACATGGAACATCGGCACAACAGGCATCATAATATCTCTCGCTGAGATATTTAATGAATCCGGCATACAAATCGCATAACTGTGTAAGACTGTTGAACGATGGCTATACAACACGCCTTTCGGATTGCCTGTGGTACCCGAGGTATAACATAAAGAACTAGCCGATAATTCATCTAATTCTGGCCATGTATAGTCTGCAGATTGCCCCGCGATAAGTTCGTCATAAAACTTCACATCTGGCACCGCTTCGATAATTGCTGCATCTGGTGCATCTAAACAAATAAAATGTTCAACAGATTTTAATAGTGGTTTTACTGCTTTGATTAAAGGCAAAAAGGTTTTATCAACTAACATCACGCGGTCTGCGGCATCATTGATGATAAAAATTAATTGTTCTGGAAATAAACGCGGATTAATGGTGTGACAAACATAGCCGCTACCTGAAATAGCGTACCAAGACTCTAAATGACGGTGGTTATTCCAAGCGATGGTCGCAACACGATCCCCTAAATTTAAACCGAGAGATGCAAGAACATTAGCAAATCGTTTTGAATTTTTATGGACATCACCCCAAGTGGTTTTCGTAATCGTCGTGTCTGTATTTTTTGAAATTACTAAACTATCCGCATGATAGCGACCCGCATGTTCAATCATGCTACTAATCAAAAGCGGTTTAAACATCATATTACCAAGCATTCTTTGCTCCCACATTCATCCATATTGAGTTGTTGTTTTTCCACACTGTCCTGCAGATTTTTTAAAACTTTGCACCATGTCAAAAGTGATTGTTCTTTATCGACAAGGTTAAAGCAGTAGATATGAAACGCATATCCAAAACTGATTCTTATGTTTTAACCTTAATTGATTTTAGAATCCACTGTTTTATTGCTCAAAATATGAATGCTTTAGTGGTATAAAATGCAAAAATTAAAGCTTTAGCCCTATTCAAAATATAGTCTTATTTAGTTATAACACTGCTGCTTTAAAAAATGTCGTTTTCAGTTATCAAATAATCGACTGAGTCAATTGGCATAAAAAAACCCAGTCTAGATACACTGGGTTCATTCATTGCATTAGCCGTTGCAGTTAAGTTGAAAAAGTTACAGTACTTCAAACTCAATACGACGGTTTTTCTTACGACCTTCAGGCGTAGCATTGTCTGCTACAGGCTTATTTGAGCCCATCCCTTCAGTACTTAAGTTCGCCGCTGCAATATTTTTTGAAATCAGGTAGTTTTTAACTGCATTAGCACGATCTTGGCTTAAACTTAAGTTTTTCTCAGGATTCCCCGAGCTGTCTGTGTGACCAATAATTCGTACTTTTTTCCCACCGACGCGATTCAGTGCGACAACCATTTCATCTAAGATCTGTACCCCAGATGGCGCTAAAATAGCACTTCCCGATTCAAATTCGATAATACGATTACGTAAAGCCGCATTAATAATTGCCTGTTCAGCCTGATTGACAGAAAGCTGTGCATTGAAACGAAAAGGTGCTGTGACCAAAGACTGAAACTTGGTGGTCGTGGGTTGGATATCGTTTTGATTCGACATCTTGCCACTTAAATCGACTTGCGTTCCGCGAACAGAGAGTTTTCCCTGTTTTACTTTTTTTAAGTCATCATTAATCATTTGGCTTACGCTATTGCCCCAACCATTGGGTGCAGTAACCGCTCGAACCTGAATTTTATCAACCACATTTGCCTGACCATAGGTCAAATAGGCTTTATTTAATATTTCTTGCTTGGTTGCTTCATTCGGTACAGCACCTTCAATCACAATAGGCTCTGCCCAAAGCAAAGTCGAACAACCTAAAATGCACACACTCGTAAGAAATTTGGGCAACATTGGTAAGATTCTTTGCATCATTATTCTTCTATAAAAGTCTGTCTAAAAAGTTTAATGCCATGAATAAGGCTGATCTGACGCTCACTCAAAGACTGTTCCATTACGGCTAAGCCTGCATTTTGTTCAAGATAAGGATCAATCCAACTGGCATCAATCAAGGAAACCCAATGATCACTTTGCATATTTTGCGTAAAAACATCACTCAGCGCAGTAATATCAGCGCCTTGAAAACCAAACAGTAAAACTGGCGAATCACTGTGTAGGATGCCAATGAGTAACTCAGCATCTTGGTTTTCGACAAAACGACTAATCAGGTTGACCCAAAAAGCCGCAATTTCATAGCAGTAACTAATATTATTGATTGGTAAGATCAGCACTTTATTCAACCGAGACGTGCCCTGATGAATAATCGGTTGTAGCAGCAAACCGAGACCAATCATGCTCTGCGCCAACTGATAAGGCGTAAAATTCAATAAACGCGCAAATGAATGCAAAGTATGGTGCTCATAAAAAGAAGAGGTTTCTTCTGTTCCGAACACTTGGATTTCGTTATTCAATCTGCCTAATTTATCGAGCAAAATATCGGGATCGCGAATAGAACGCATCACTCGGTTACGCTGATATAAGTCAATTAAGGTCTGTTTATAACGATATGGTGCATACAAAATATTATCGAAAGGATCATCGATTTCTAGCAGATGAGCCAGCACCATTGGAAATTGACGCTTTGAACTGTCTTCACTGCTAATCAAATTGGCAACCAAAAAACGCTTATCTTTTGGACTGGCAATAAAGAAATCTAATGAAGGCAGTGAGTTATACGCTGCATTAAAATTGTCTGAACGCATAGCGAACTCAAGCGCCTCCGTGATCCACTGATCGATTAACTGAATCAGTGAATATTGTTCACGGCTCTTTAAGAAGTCACCACGAGCTGGACATTTTCCATAATACAGCGGTGTCGTTCTCACTTCATACATCGTCACACTCCTTGTTCTTTTGCACGAATGCCACCGCTCTTATTTTTAAATTCATCATCATGGTGTTGCTGTTCCTTGTACAACACTCATCGGTGAAGTCGCTGGCGCTACAAGCGCTTGTCCTGCAGGCATCGTTTGCGCTGCGACGACACGAACACCTTTATTCGTCACCACTTGATCAACAAGAGTCATACCTGAATAGCCTGAACCTGTAGTTGGGCCAGATGCGTTACCACTAATCAAACGGAAGTTCACTTTAACAAACACTTTTGGATTTTGTTTGCTACGCCACACCATTTCAAATGAATTACCATTTTGTGTACGCTGAGCGCCTTCAACCAATCGGTTAATACCATATTCACCCGGCTCATCAAAAATCGTATGCGTTTGACCTTCCAAGTCAATTGCAGTAATACGTGCACCCGGAATTGCCCCTTTATTTGGCCAAACGAAGTTCACCCATTGCTGAACACCGTTTTCATACACCATACGCTGACCATCAATATCAATGGTATATGAAAGCAACTGTGTATTTTCTAATGGGAAGAACTGGAAGTTCGATTGATTGGTTGCCGCAGGTGCTGCTTGACTCAATTCCCCTGTAGCAACGCCATTACTTGGCGCAACATAGCGTTGGAAATTCGCTACAAATTGTGGATTTAACCCTATACCCAAATCTTTCCATGTTTTCGTGGTTAAGGTATAGCCACGACGAATCACCAATGGATCTAAATATTCTTTTACAAAGCGAGCGATACTTCCGTTTTCACCAAAAATTTGGCTAATTTCATTACTGGTCGCTTGTAAAGTGGCATTGCTATTAAATGGATATTTAGGTGCAAGATTGGTTGTAAATGGTTGATACGCCTGCATTGCCCATAATTTATTAATTTCGTTTTGAGCTGGAATCAAAAGAACTTCAAATGACTGAGTCACCGGCTGCATAAAGAGTTTTTGAATCAATTGTTGATCTAATTCATTCAGACCCACAGACATTTTTTCATCCACAAATTTTTGCGTACTATTAAAGACAGAGCTTTGATCATTGATGGTTTGCTTCACCAATGTCATGCTTGCAGGTCCCATATCACCGCCACTCTTCAAATCATTGAACTTACTGCGCACTTGACTCAAAGACAGCATGTATTCATCTAAAATAGATTTGTTTTGCTGATCATCACGCTTACGAACAAGTTGATAGAACACATCAAACTCTTTTGCAATAACACCTTGACCGGCTTTAGAAGCAACTTGCTGTGCCTGCTGCGCATCATCACGGCTGAGGACTTTACGTTTAAACCACGCAATAAAGCCTTTCTGAGGTGCAGCCAGTTCTGCTTGAACAATTGGATTATCCCAGCTGGTTTCTTTCGCAATACGGTCGACCACTTTACGAATTGGCGAATTTTCTGGTTCACCTAAAATATCGATATAACGTGACTGCTGAGCGACATCTGCGCCTTTGCCATAATGCACGGCATTTAAGAATTTACGCCATTCAGCGATATATTCCTGCTTATAAAGTTCAGTTAACTGTTTACTGATCTGGTCTGGGCTACCACTAAATGTCAGGTCATCCGATCGATTGGTATTGAGTACCCAATCTTGGGTATCTGTCGGATTATTCGCAGCTTGGTTAATCGCATCTTTTACATAATCATTCCAAGCTTGGTAAGTAAAGATACCTGGCAAGGCATAACTACCCAACATGCTGTTTTGGCCTGTTTCACCTAATATTTGCTTCACTGTCACCGCAGGGAAACGTACCGAACCACGCATTTTAATTTCATTATAAACGCGGTCACGTGCTGGAATACCCATAGTAACAGCTGTCAATAATTGACGTGTTTGATCAACCAATAAAGGATCAGATTCCATTTGCGGGAAAGCAGGATCAGCAGCTAAAGTCATCGCATAAGATAAAACTTGTTCGGCTTTTTGAATCATTTCCCCACGTGGCATTTGACCACGATTTGAATCTAACCATGAACGCCAGAAACGAGTAACTTGGTCACTCAAATGGCTCGATTCCATATATTTATGATTGCTCATCATCAAATACGCCTTCAGTGCATTATATGCATCCTGAGGATTAGTATCCGATGGTTCTAAATAGGGCTGATTTGATTTCACCGCTTGAGTGATTTGCACATTGACGTGATTTTCTTTCAACGTCGCTTCATTGGCTTTAACGCGTTGTAAGTACTGCGCCATATTTTGCTGAGATGGTGCTAAAACAATTTGTTGAATACCTCGTAAATACTCAACTTTGAGTTTTTCACGAATCTTATTCCCTTGGTATAAACCAAAGCTGTATTTTAATGGACGATCTTCATCAAAATGATCGAGTTGTTGTAAATGCCCTTGTAATATCAGTAATGCATCCAATTGAGTTGAAAGTTCACTTCCGCTACGGCTTTCCATTTGCACAACTTTATCTAGGTCTGCCTGAACTTCCGCCACGAGTTGTTGGTTATTACGATACGACCAAACCCACAACCCAAGCACCACAGCAACCAATAACAATGCAGCAATAAATGCCATAAAGCGCTGACGTTTACGTGCAGGATTAATATGTTGTTTAACCAGATTTTTATCTTTTAAAATGACGGTTGAAAATAGTCCTTTTAAGAAATAACCATGATCTTGCGAAACAGAATTTGTCGGAATGCCAAACTCACTATCCGTACTTTTCACCAAATGAAAATCTTCAGCGATTTGCTCGGTCATTGGACTTTCAATCACACCTTCTTGCAACGCACTGGTGAAATAGAACCCACGGAATACTGGTTTAAACTGATAAGGGTTGTCTTGAAACAACGTACCAATAAACGTTTTTAACACTGGCTTTAAACTTTTAAACTCAAGCGGAAATGTCATTACACTTGGAGAGATATTTTGCGAATGACGACGACTCAAGTGCGTAGTACTGACGCTCTTCAAACCATCATATAAAATTGAATAATGCTTTTCGAACATCTCAACAGCATGTTCGGATGAGTCTGGATCATAAGGTAGTGTTGCACCCCAAACTTGATCAAATTCATCTTTATCATAACAATCAAAAAATTCTGTAAAGCCAGCAATCAAATCCATTTTTGAAAAAACGATATACACTGGCGCAAAAATTTCTAAACGTTCCGTCAAATCCTGTATACGTGCGCGTAAGTTTTTGGCTAATTTGATTGATTTTTCAGGACTTTGACTAACAAGCTCCGCCACAGAAACAATCACGATTAAACCGTTAATTGGTGCTTTAGAACGGTTTTTCTTGAGAATATTTAAGAAACCTAACCATTCTGAATGGTCTTCGGCATAAACTGAATATCGACCTGCAGTATCGAGTAACACCCCATCTGTAGAGAAAAACCAATCGCAGTTACGTGTTCCGCTTAAACCTGCTGACACCATTTTCTGATGGGTTTCTTCAAATGGAAATCTAAGACCAGAATTATAAATCGCTGAACTTTTACCCGCTGCTGGGTTACCAATCACCATGTACCAAGGTAATTCATATAGGGCTGCATTACCCTTTTTGTCGCCGAGTTTTGATTTACGGATAAGTTGAATCGAGTCTTTCATTTGCTGATTGATCAGCGCAAGTTCTTCTTTATTCTTTTGTTTGCCGTATTCAGCTTCATTATCTTTGGCAATCGCCTCAGCTAGCTCTTCGCCTTGCTGTTTATGACGATAATGCTGCACTAATTCATAAATACCCCACAGAATTAATCCGAGAATATAAACAGCAACCACAATGTAAAAAGTCTTTTGTGGAATCGAATTATGCATAGCCACAATGGCCACAAAAAATGACAAAGCCACCATCGCTTTAGGATTGGTGACGTACTGCCAAACATAACCGAGGATCGTATAAAATAGTGTGTTCACAATGTTCTCAATTTCGTCTTAATTCTAATTAAACAGTTTCTTGTTCAAGTTCATCTTCTACTGAAAATGCTTGAATAAAAGCAAATGTCGATTCTTGGTCTGTGCTATAAATCATGGCAGTTAACTCTTCTGGCAAGTGCATACCCAACATGAATCCAAAAATTTTTGCCAATTGCTGGGTATTTCCAAGATTCTGTTTTGTATATAAAAAATGATAGGTTTCAATCGCGGTTTCATTAAATTTATACTGTAATTTTTTCACCACTTTCATATCCGTTGCATCATCTAACATCAATAAAAAGGGTTGTTCTTGATCATACTGATCTAAATTATTCAGTGCTTTAAGCTCTAAATTACGTTTCAACTCAGGCTCATGTGCCACCACATGTAGCACTTTATTTGGAATTAAGCCTCGAACTTGAACGTCTGAAGCAGCCAAACACCAACTCGATGTAAACTCTGCAGCAATGTATTTTTCTTGTAGCCACATCTTTTCATCAATCCATTCTTGGTCGATTTCAGAGTCAGCATTCAGAATCAAACTGACTTCAGACTTTTGTTTTGAAATCATCTCTAAAATATTTAGCCATTCTGAATAAGCGACTTGAGTGCCGATAAAATGTGGCTCGATATGAATTTGTTCAGGAATGATCGAAAATCCGTCAGATAGATACTGCTGAATAATTTGGGCATAATCATCATTCCATTGATGAATCAAATTATCAGCAAGTAAAATATGAACATTTAAACGATTTAAACGTGAAACTTGCTGTGCATTGTTCGCTAAATGTTCTGGATGTTCATCTTGCGTATAATCTGGATCAACCCAACCCGGATGCATACGGTACTGATATGCCAATTCACTATCATAAAAGAGTGCAGATTGCTTCAGATGCTCAGCAATTAAAAATAGACTTTCAACATGTTGCTCTAGTTGTTGCTGAATAAGTGACTGGATTCGTTTTTCACGCATGGTGATGGCACTAAATTCATCATCTGCTTCTTCACTAGTAAGTTCATCTAAATCTTTGATTCGAAATGAAAGAACAGGCAAACCGTATGCATTAAATAACTTATCATCGAGTTCAGGACTTTTGAATTGTTGAATATCTTGGATAATTTGTTCGTTTTCACCAAAACTATGCCAAGCCGCTGAAGAATAAACATTTAAACGAAATTGCTGTACATCAATAGGCTTCGGTTTTGCTTGTTCAATGGCCTCAAGTTGTTGTTGCTCAGCTTGTTCTTCTGCACGTTTTTCAGCTTCAAGTTTTTTTTCTTTTTGATGTTGAATGCCCTTGTAAAGCAAATAAGGCGACAAAATAATTGCACATAAAGCTAAAGGAAGAAGTAAAAAGTATGTGACTAAATCGAAAGCCGTCGGGTCATAGCCTGTATCTCGCCAGTAAAAAATCACGAAAGCAGTACACAAAACAAAAAGCGTACTAAAGGTTCCAATTATTAATTTCAGCATTATTATGCATTCCCCATTAAGGCATAACAGGTTTCTGTATTATCGACCTGTTTATTCGGCTGTAAAAATGCTCCCTGAGCTAAACCAATTCCGCTCAAAGAATTTAAACACACCGGTTTTATTTCTTCTTTTTGTAAAATTAAGCGCACATCCACCATTAATGTTGGACTGCACCAAGTTTGAATCATTTGTTTTAATTTTAGGCTGCGTGCCTGATTCGGTAAAAATGTTAAATAATCTTCATGATTTAAAGGTCCAATCACGATTTCAATTTTTTCGTCAATCTGTTGAATCTTCTCACCACAAAAAGTATTCAGCCCCAATAGGCTCGGCTGAGATCCACCTAAACATGTTCTCTGATCTTCTTCAAATACAAAAGTTTCAGGGATAAATTCTCGAATATCAAATTTCTGCTTAAAGATACAATTCAGCATGGTTTTTAATGCATAAGCTGTATTGTTTTGCCCCTGCATTAAACCTGAGAATTCAGCAAAATAATCATCTAAATCTGGCTGATCATGCTGGCTACTGATATAACCATTTAATGCATGTAAAATATCAAGATAGTGATTATCCTGCTCGATTTCATAACGAATAGGTAAATGATAATTTAAACTGGCATCAACATAATGTGCTGTTAATTTATGATTAAACAGCCCTAAAAACTTTTGTGTTTCGTGTCGCTGATGTCGCCCGCTGAGCTTAATCTTATTGGTATAGCTATAAGGTAATGCACCTTGAATACCCGTTAAACCCACCATTAAATTTGTCAGTTCAACTTTCTCATCGTTGAACTCTAAACTTTCAATTTCAGTGTTCGGGAAGTTCAAATTAAGTGAACTATTAAACTCAAAGTCACTTGCCCAATAGACTTGAGCTGCTCCATAAGGTGCATGTCTTAACAAACGAGTAGCTTGAACAAACTCGTAGGCTTTCGGTTCTTGGAAAAGTCCGTCAATTACAGAGCTTTCTTGCCACCAACGTTCTGCACGCATTGGTATAACTCCTGTTGACTATTTGCATCAAAAACCGAGACATCGACAAAGCTGTTCATATTGACTTTTAAATTAAAGATATGGGCTAGCAATTGACTAAATATATACAGGCTATGCCCTCTAAATATATCCGCATCGATATCGAGCTGTACTTTTAAACCTCTGACAAATAATGGAAACGGTTTACTATCTACAAGTTTCTGTGTGGTAGAAAACTGAATATTTTTTATGGAGTCGATAATAATTTGGTTTTCTTTCGATTTAGGTAAATTATACAATTCCAAAAGTTCTTTAATATGAGAGACCGTATCGCCTTTCATTAAAGACATATTATTCAAAGATAAATGTGAAATGACCCGCCACTGTTCTTGTTTATTTTGCTCAAAATAATACGGTAACGACGGTCGTTTGAGCATCAGGGCACGACGGGCCAAATTACTATCATTCAGAGTTAATGCATTCTGATCTTTATTATAACTTTCGTAAGGTAACTCACGATTACTACATAGTAGTTCAGTACTAATAAAATCGGACTGAGTGCTATGTGGGTCTAAAGCACGAGATATGATTGAATAGTTTAATTCCTGATGTTTATTCTTCATCTGCTGCGGATTTAAACTATAAAAAAACTGGACTTTATCCTGATGATAATGACTCATTGCAAAAAAAGGCAGTACCGGATAATACACTTCATCTTGGTTACTTTTTTCACGCACCATATTCATTTTTAAAATGCTATAGGCTTGAAAATATTCAGGATGGTGTGCATCTGTCACCAATGGATATTCCATTCGCTTATGATTAATCTTTTGCGGCTCTGCTTGTTTATTGAAAAGATTAACAATTGGTGTAGCAAACAATTTAAAATTTGCAGCATTTAATTCAGAATAATTTCGAATCGCTGCTTGATCATTTAAATTGAGTTTAAAGTGCATTTGAACATCAAATTCACTATGTTCTAAACTTAAAAACTTAATGAAATCTAAATTTAGATTTAACAAATTGAATTTTTCAGGAACACAAAAATATTCCATCAATAAACGATATGCATGATGCGTATGTTGATCGATAGGTAGAACACTTTGAACTTCTTCAAAGCCCATAATTTCAAATGGATTGGCAATATCAAAAATGTGCTGCCCCACACGAATCGAAAAACTCGTAGTGGATTTAAAAATACTATCCAAAACCTGTAAAGGAAAATTAGAAATAGCGTCTAAAAAGATCGGTAAAGTTTCATTTTTAAGTAAAGCGTGCTTATTCGAAAAAATTTCAAATCCTAAGCTCAATGTGGCATTTTGATTTAAATGCATATGTGCCGATGGATGAGTTTTGAAATTGAGCTGTTTTAATTGAATCGGTAATAAAGTGACTTCTTGTACCGTCTGATATTCACATTGAACACCACGCGTACTTTTGGCTTTTAGACTGGTCGCCTTTGGAATAACGTGTCGATCTGTTAATTGCTTAATTTTATTTATATCTTCGAAGCTCACCACAGAACATGCAGGAAATGGTTTTAAATATTGAGGAAACATCACCTCAAAAATTGATCGGGTAAAAACGTCATAACTATCTGCAAGTTTTTTATCAATCCGTGCAGAAATTAAAGAAAAGGCTTGAATTAAACGCTCAATATGCGGGTCATCTATTTGTTCTTGGTTTAAAGACAAACGCTGGGCGATTTTGGGGTATTTACTGGCAAACTCACGGGACTGTTGTCCAAATTCCTGTAGTTGTTTTTCGTAATACGGTAACAGCTCTTCAATCACAGATAACCCACTTCATTAAGCTCTTGGAGAAATAACATATTGTTGTGTTGTTGGTTTTAATAAGGCATCAAAAATAACTGGTTCGTATAAAGGATGAATATTTAAATATGCCTGAATACTTAAACATAGTGCCCCCATATTATGGCCATCCATGAGCATTTCGACGCGAATCTGTTTTAAACGCGGTTCATGTGCAGCAATCGATTGCTCAATTGACTGGCAAATTTTGTCGCGATCCGATGGATTTGCTGTCGATAAGCCCACAAAATCGATAATGCCAAATTGCAAAATAGACTTTTTTGCTAATGGAAAGTCATCAATCAGTTCATCTAATTTTGCCACACGACTATTGAGGAGATCCTCTAAATCGGAAGCAACAGATTCACGAAGTTCTTGCAAAGACAGACCTTGAGTCTGCTGAGCATCTGCTGGTAATAAGCGGTCAAATAATGTCGTTCTAAAACCATAAGGATAAAGCTGATCGAGATTCATATCTTCTTATAAATATTTAAAAAAATGAAAATAGAGGCTACCCAAGTTAGCCTCTATCTGAATCCATCTATTACGCTGCGTATGAAGCAGTGTTGTTAGATAATGACCACTTCTTAGTAACAGCACCTTTCGCAGTACCGTTAATATCTTGTTGGTTATATGTCCACTCTACTGCAGCATATTTCAAACCAAATGATTCGTGTGGAACACCTTCATCATTTACAGTTGGAGTCACGCTAGAAACCAACACATGTTTCAGTTTGATTTGAAGATATTTAATACGTTTGTCGCCATTCGCACGGTAGAAATCAATTTGAACTTCATCAAATGTATAACCTGCTGAACATGCTTCCCAAAGTTTAGGGCTTGTCGCATCTAAATCTTTAACAAAAACCATGTCAGAATGTTCTACACGTTCTGCGGTGTGACCACCCACACTTGAAGAAGTCGCAGATTTAGGTTGACGGATGTTATGCGTCCAAGAGTTAACTTCTAACCAACTCTTGTGCTCTGCATCACGAGATTCGCCGTCTACTTTGTACTTACCACGAAATTGAATGTATATATCTTTCATTGTTCTGAATACCTATTTATTTAAAGTTATTATAGTGTTGACCCAAAATTAATTTGAGGACTGAGGTAACTCGGTCACAAGTCGTAATGAAACAGACAACTCATCCAACTGGAAATGTGGTCTTAAGAAAACCACAGATTTGTAGTGACCAGGCAAAGCTGGATTTTCTACAACTTTTACAGAAGCTTCACGCAATGGATACTGAGCTTTAGCTTCTTGAGATGCACCATCATCGAGTAATACATATTGCGATAACCATTCATTTAAGAAGGTCTCAACATTACCCGCTGATGCAAAACTACCCACTTTGTCACGCATCATTGCTTTTAAATAATGTGCAATACGTGAAACTGCCATGATATATTGGATCTGGCTAGACAATGCAGAGTTGGCATTTGCTGTATCGCTGTCATATTTTTTAGGTTTTTGCGTCGATTGCGCACCGAAAAATGCTGCATAATCCGTATTTTTGCAGTGTACCAACGGAATAAAACCAAGGTCACTCAGTTCTTTTTCACGACGGTCGGTAATGGCAATTTCAGTTGGGCATTTAAAGACCACTTCGCCATCATTGGTTTTGAACGTATGGACAGGCAAGCCTTCAACTAAACCACCACCTTCTACACCACGAATCGCAGCACACCAACCATGCATATCAAAAGCATTAGTTAAACGCGTACCAAAGGCATAAGCCGCGTTCATCCATAAATATTCATTATGGTTTTCACCCGAAACTTCTTCAACGAAGTTAAACCCTTCAGTGGAAATACCTTCTTTTGGATCATATGGCAAACGACCTAATACACGTGGCATTGTCAATGCAACATAACGTGCATCGTCACTTTCACGGAATGAACGCCATTGTACATATTCTGCTGTTTCAAAGATTTTAGATACATCACGCGGACGATCAATATCTGTAAAGGATTCTAGACCCAACATATTCGGGCTAGCAGCCGAAATAAACGGTGCATGTGCAGCCGCAGCGACATGTGAAATTTGCTCAAGCAAATACATATCAGATGGAGTACGGTCAAACTCAAAATCACCAATCAATGTTGCATAAGGCGCACCACCGAACGATCCATATTCTTCTTCATAGATTTTTTTGAACAACGTGCTTTGGTCAAAATCGGTCGCACCTTGGAAATCTTTAATCAATTCTTTTTTCGTCGTATTTAACATACGAATTTTTGTTAAAGAATTTGAAGGTGTTTCTTGGCAGAAATAATACAAACCACGCCATGTCGATTCAATTTTTTGAAATTCAGCATGGTGCATGATTTTACTTAACTGAGATGAAATCAACGCATCAATTTCAGCAATACGCTTATCAATTGATAAAGTCATATTGTCCGAAACGGTGATGGTACCTGCCATCACTTCTTTAGCAAGTTCACCAATCAAACTTTTTGCACGATCATGTTCTTGATCTGTACGCGCGATACGACTTTGTTCGACAATTGAATCTAAAAGTGAATATTCTTCGGTTGCTTCAAGGTTTGCAGCAGTTGCAGTATTAAAATTACTCATTTTCTGCCTCCACGCTCAACTTACGAATTTGATCAGTGTTATGTAACACTTCATCCAGTAAATCTTCTAAGCGTTCATTATTTGAAATTTTATTACGCAAGTCAGACAGACGCTCACGTGCAGCAACTAACTTCTGTAGCGGATCAACCTGTTGCACAACTTGCTCTGGGGTAAAATCGGCCATGCTCTTAAATGTAAGATCTACCGACATTTTTCCACCGTCTTCAGTCAAGGTATTTTCAACTTGAAAATTAGCACGTGGCGCTAAAGACTCCATGACTTCATCAATATTATCTAAATCAACATTAATGAATTTCTTGTCTTTTAATTTGGTTTTCTCTACTTCAGATGCCGCTGAGAAATCACCTAACACCCCTACAACGAATGGTAATTCTTTAATTTCTTTACCGTCACCAACTTCAACATCGTAAGTCAATTGAACACGAGGAGGACGAATTCGTTGAAGTTTTTTCTGTACACTTTCACGTTTTGCCATGAGTGCTTTTCCTTGTTATTTATTTTTTAATGTATCGAAAGGTGAACCACTGGCAGCAGGTTTTTTCGCTGTAGTCTGCGTTTTTGCTGTCGTGGTAGTTTTCTTTTTGCTTGCTGCTGTAGTCGTTTGTTTAGACTTGGTAGACGCTGTATTGGTTCGTTTTTTAGCTGGTGTTGTCTGTTTAGATTTCACATTGCTCGAAGATTCTGTACTTTTTTCACGAACATCTGCTGCAGCAGACATAGATTTATCAATCGTCGGCTGAATATAACGAATATTATCCGACAACACTTTGGCAGGAGAATAGGTCTGTTCATCTAGAGTACGATTTTCATTACTGCGCATATGATTCAGCGCATTATATGAAATAGCGATACCTGCTAAAAAAGTGACATCAGTAAGTTCAGGCGACTGATAGTTCTTTTCTCGCAGCAGATTGACCGCTTGCAATGCTTTTAAATTGTAACCATTAGCTTGATATTTTTTGGCAATATCTACAAAGATTTCATTTTTTAAGTTCTCATTTTTCTTATTTTTTTTGTCACATAACAGATTATAAAAACCAATAATCTCTGGATCTGTATCACCTACTGCCAGTGGATAATCCTTTAAACAGGATTTTTTCACAGATGCCGCTTTATCTTTTGCAAAAACGGTTTGTGTTAAACTGGCTGCTAAAATTATAGGTAATAAAACACTAAATTTATTCAAAATTGCCTCTGTATTTCTACGTGCTAAAACTTAATTTATGTGGAGAAATCACCACTTATTTTCCCGTGGGTTTTCTCTTCATTTATCAAAATTAAAAATATGCTGCAGATTTAACAAAAAATAAGCACATAGAGTCAATACAAAAATGTGCCAAATACTCCAAAGTTTGTCGACGATTTGTTTTTTTTTGTTTCATTTTATAAAAAAATCTTTTTCCTTTTTTTATTTAGTCTGTATTATATCGCCTAAAGCAAGACACTAATAATATATAAGGTGTTGATTTTAAAGTTTTTATTTTTATAGCAAGAAAAAAGAGATCACAGTCAAACTTGTAAAATTTCGTACTGTGGATTCTAAATTTGATGAGTTATTTATGAATAATTTAAAAGTTTTAATTACTAAACTTTCACCTCACGCCCGCATTTCACTCGAAAAGTCAGCCAATACATGTATTTCACAGCAAAATTATGAAATCGAAATTGAACATTTTTTACTCGAATTATTAACCTATAACAATAAAAATGACCTTCAAATACTCTTAGAAAAATACAAAGTTTCTGCAGACGGTTTGGCAGATGACCTCAAAGAAAGTATCGCTCAACTTCCAAAAGGAAATACGCGCACCCCGATTTTTGCCCAATCCATTGTGCGCTTACTTGAACAAGCTTGGTTATTAGCATCTGCTGAACAAAATCCACAAATTCGTAGTGGTCATTTACTTGTTGCACTGCTTACCGCGCCAGATTTATACCAAATCGCAGCAAGAGCTTCTTCTCTATTCGATTTATTACCTATCGATACGATTAAACATAAATTTTTAGATCTTTGCCTAAAAAGCATTGAAAATGAAGATTTAGCAACAGCATCACTTGATGAAAAATCAGCAGTACAAACGAATGCAACTACGCCAGTTAAAACACCAGCTCTAGACCAATACACCATTAATCTTACTGAAAAAGCTAAAAATGGTGGCATTGATCCTGTGATTGGTCGTGAGTTTGAAATCCGCTTAATGCTAGATATTTTGATGCGTCGTCGTCAAAACAATCCGATTTTAACGGGTGAGCCTGGTGTTGGTAAAACGGCCGTTGTTGAAGGTCTTGCATTAAAAATTGCAACCAACCAAGTTCCAGATGCTTTAAAAAATGTCAGCATTCATACTTTAGATATGGGCTTACTACAAGCGGGTGCCAGTGTTAAAGGTGAATTCGAAAATCGCTTAAAACAAGTCATTCATGAAGTTCAAGCCTCTGCACATCCAATCATTTTATTTATTGATGAAGCACACACGTTGATTGGTGCGGGTGGTCAAGCAGGTCAAAATGATGCAGCAAACCTATTAAAACCGGCGCTTGCACGTGGTGAGTTAAGAACCATTGCCGCAACGACTTGGGCTGAATATAAGCAGTATTTTGAAAAAGATGCCGCATTAAGCCGACGCTTCCAAGTAATTCAGGTTGAAGAACCGACTGAAGAAGTCGCAATCGATATGCTGCGTGCCATGATTCCCGTGATGGCAAAACATTTCAATTTACAAATTGACGATGAAGCTATCGTTACTGCAGTCCATGCTTCGCACCGTTATATCACTGGCCGTCAATTGCCTGATAAAGCGATTAGTGTCTTAGATACAGCTTCTGCGCGTGTTGCGTTAACGCAAAATGCACAACCAGTAAAATTGGATCAACTTCAAGCTCAATTACATAATTTGAAGCTTGAATTGGCGATTCTTGAAAATGAACATAAGAATATTCCGATTCACCACGAACGCATTGAAAGTGTAAAAACACAAATATCTACGCTGAAACAAGATATTCAGTCAACAGAAACGCAGTGGAAAAAAGAACTCGAAATCGTTCAACAGATTAAAACGCTTGAACAAGAGTCCGAGCAAAAACCAGAAAATATTGAAACTTTAAGCAATATTCGTAACCAACTGGCAACTTTACAAGGTCAAACGCCGCTGGTTTTTGAACGTGTAAATGCTCAAATTATTAATGAAATCATTTCAGACTGGACCGGCATCCCTGTTGGTAAAATGGTGAATGATGAAATTCAGCAAATTTTGAAGCTTGAAGCACAGTTAGAACAACGTGTGATGGGTCAAGATTATGCACTGCATCAACTGGTACAAGGCATTAAAACCTCCAAGGCAAAATTGGAAGATCCTAATAAACCTCAAGGCGTTTTCATGCTGGTTGGCCCAAGTGGTGTGGGTAAAACCGAAACAGCACTTGCGTTAGCAAACGAGTTATATGGTGGTGAGTCACATTTAATCACCATTAACATGTCTGAGTATCAAGAAGCACATACCGTGTCGTCTTTAAAAGGTTCCCCTCCGGGCTATGTCGGTTATGGCCAAGGCGGCGTACTGACAGAAGCAGTTCGCCGAAATCCATATAGTGTGGTTTTGCTCGATGAGATTGAAAAAGCACACAGCGATGTTCAAGAGCTATTCTACCAAGTATTCGATAAAGGTACTTTGGAAGATGGTGAAGGTCGTGTCATTGACTTTAAAAATACAACGATCTTATTGACTTCAAATGCAGGCTCTAGTGCCATTATGCAGGCTTGTTTAAATCAGCCAGTAGAAGAATGGCCGTCAGCAGAAGAACTTCTAGATGTATTAAAACCAGCTTTATATAAACAATTTAAGCCGGCATTTTTAGGTCGTATGCGTATCGTGCCGTATTTCCCATTGCACGATGATCTGCTCGTACGCATTATTCAGCATAAATTAGGCAAAATCACCGCGCGTATTGAAAAACAATATGGTACGCAAACACGTTATACCGACGATTTAGTCGAATTATTATTAAGTCGCTGTACTGAGGTCGATAGTGGTGCGCGTAATGTCGACAACATTTTAAATGCGACGGTCTTACCTGCTTTAGCCACTGAATTGTTGATGGCGATGAGTGAACAAAAGATTCCATCAGTCATTGAAATCGATGTCAAAGACGATGAAATTATTTATGTTTTAGATCCTAAAAGTAAACCTGCGAAAAAACGCAGCAGCAAAAAGACTAAAACCTTAGAAGCATAAGTTAGGAACGATGTAGAATATGAGTTTAGAGCTCGACGCTTTATTGCAACCGATTACGGATGATTTACCTTGCGGTAGTGATTTTTCATTTTCAAATGATTTTCATGCAATTAAAAAAGCTAAAACACAAGATGACCCGCTCTTGGATCAAGGCGACTGGATCGCAGAACCGAAACAAGCAGATTGGGGCTTTGTGCACCAAAAATCGTCAGATTTACTTCGCGAACAAACTAAAGATATTCGCTTATATGGGTGGTTGCTTGAAGCATGGACTCATATTCATGGTTTTGAAGGGATTGCCAAAGGGATTGAACTTACACAAAAAAGTTTGCAAGACTTTTGGCTACAACTTCATCCTGAAATTGAAGATGATGACCTTGATCAACGTCTAGGTTTATTACAAGGGATAATTAATCAAATCCCAACATTAATTAAATCAGTTTCAATCGTTCATGGCGCGGCAGCTTATTCCCTATCCGACTATGATCGACTACTTCATGTTCAAAACCAAAGACGTAAATCCAACCATGAAGATGATGATCAAGAAGAGTCTTTTAATGGTATGGAACAGTTTGAACATGCCTTGTTCAATACGTCAAAATCAATTCAATACCAGTATTACCAACAGTTTTTAGATATTTTAAACCATTGGGAAAACTTAAAAACGACTCTTGATGATTTGATGGGTTTAGATGCGCCAAGCTTTGCTGGCATTGACTCTCAAATCGAAATGATTCACTTGAGCTTAAAAAAAATCTATAAAGCAGATGCTTTTATCAATTCATCGAGTGCTGAACAGGTTCAATCAAATTCTCCAATTGAAAGCCAAACACTTTCCACTGTAACTTCCGTGCAGAATGATATGCAAATAATACAACAACAGCATACACAGCAATTTAAACCTCAAGTGCAAAATCATCTTGAAAACCGTGAACAAGCCATGAAAGTCTTGCAAGATATTGCGGACTATTTCCAAGTGAATGAGCCGCATAGCCCTGTCAGTTATATGCTGCAAAAAACCATTAAATGGTCACAAATGCCACTGCATGAATGGTTAACTCATGTGATTAAGGATGAAAACCCTCTTGAAGCTGTACAAGAAATGTTAGGTGTTCAGCAACAAAGTAATGAATCGAATAGCGACTGGTAAAAGCAATGTTTAAAGCAGAAAAAATTTTATGGGGTGAAGGATTATTTTTACGCCCGCAACACTTTCAATTACAAGATGCTTATCATGAACAGCGTTTAAACCATACGGTTCGCGCAACAATACCGTTCGCTTATGGTATTCAAAGTTTAATTTTTGATGAATCACAACTCAGTACCAATACTTTGGCTTTGAATAAAGTTGAAATGATTTGGCAAGATGGTGAGATTTATCAAGCACCTGCACAAGATTTATTACCTGAGCCTGTACTACTTGATTCATTAAATTTACGCGGTGAAATGCAAATTTATTTAGCATTACCGATTGTTCAACCGAATAAACGAAACGTCAATTTTGAAGAAAATACCCAATCGAGTCGCTATCATTCACATTTGACTGAAACTCATGATTTGTTTACAGATGCGACGGCTGCTGAAATCACTTTATTACGCCGCCGTGCAGAGTTTAAAATCTTTGAATTAGGCCAAGAACCACAGCACAATCTTGATGGTTTTCTTTACATGCCTATAGGCCGAATTAAGCGCCAAAGTTCAGGTAATTTTGTTTTAGATTATCAATTTATCCCACCAATATTACATATTAGTTCGTGTGATTCATTGATTACCGGGCTTAAACGAACGCTCAATATTATCAAAGCTAAAATTAAAACCATTCAATCGAATAATCGTGAAAACGAACAAAAGTTAATTGAATTCCGTTCTGGTGATATCGTTTCATTTTGGTTGGTTAATGCGCTGAATACTGCACATGCGACCTTAAAT
Source organism: Acinetobacter sp. YH12098 (assembly GCF_013419235.1). Classification (NCBI taxonomy): domain Bacteria; kingdom Pseudomonadati; phylum Pseudomonadota; class Gammaproteobacteria; order Moraxellales; family Moraxellaceae; genus Acinetobacter; species Acinetobacter sp. YH12098. The sequence goes on along the minus strand of NZ_VPAO01000036.1, from coordinate 19,493 downwards.
CATTTATTGCAATATCCACTGATTCATCCTGAACGTTTGTATTTTGAATTATTGCGTCTGACAGGTTCCTTACTCACCTTCTCGACAGCTTACGAAGTAGATCAGCTTCCGCAATATCAACATCATAATTTGCAAGAAAGTTTTGCTCAATTAGATGTGATTTTACGTGAGTTGCTCGATACGATTATTTCAAATCGATATATCAGTATTAACTTGAAAGAAACCCGTCAATCCTACTGGGTGGGCAGCCTTGAAAGTGACAAAATTACTCGCGATTCTCGCCTGTATTTAGCTGTTTCAAGTAGCGTAATGCCTACACATGACATTATTTCTTATGTACCGCTGCGCTTTAAAGTCGGCAACACTGTCGATGTTGAACAGCGTGTCATGGCGGCATTACCTGCTGTTCCATTGCAACATATGATGCAAGTGCCAACAGCAATTCCGGTACGTTCAGGTGTGAGTTATTTTGAAGTTGAGCCAAATAATGATTTGTATCAACGTATGCTTGATTCTGAATCCATCTGCGTTTACATACCAGCTGGCTTCCAAGATATCTCGATTGAACTTATTGCTGTGATGAATAGTTAAGGAGCAATCATGAATATTTCAAATAATGCCCCTTCACTTTTTGACGACGGTCAAATAGGATTAGGCTCTTCAAAACCAAGTGCTGAACCGACAATCAACAGTTCAACCAATTTAGTTGATCTACTGCATGATGGGTTTTACATTGTTTTCTTACTCAAAAATCAATATGTTCCATCCAGCCCTGAAAGTTTCAGGACAAAAATTATGGATCTATTAAACCGATTTGAAAGCCAAGCCCGTAAGCTTCAATTCAGCAATGAAGATATCACGGACGCAAAATATGCCTATTGTGCTTTATTAGATGAAACCATTGTCACCCAACAAGATGCACGCTTTTTTGATTTACAAAACAATTGGATGATGAATCCACTGCAATTAAGTCTTTTTGGTTCACAGCTAGCAGGTTATCGTTTTTTTGAAAATTTAGAGCAAATTCGTTCTAAAAATAAAGATCGATTAGCTGCACTTGAAGTTTATCATTACTGCATGCTCCTTGGTTTTCATGGTAAATACCGCCTTGAATCGATTGAAATGCTCAATTCACTCGTTGCACGTGTCGGCGATGAAATTGATTATATGAAAGGTAAAAAGGCGTTTTCGCCTTTCGCGGCATTACCGGATCAAATTAAAAACATTATTCACCGTGAATTACCATTTTTTTGGATCATTATCTTTTGGGCTTTGTTTGCTGTATTAGCATTTGGTGGACTGAGATATATGTTATCTAGCCAAAATAATCAGGCGTTATCACAATATCAAAACGTCATAACTGCCCCATCGGAACAGGCTTATATCACCATTCATTTACCATAAGACTTAGACACCATGGCAAACGAAAAATCGAATAACGTTAGAATTTTACAGTCGACTCAAAAAAATAATTTACCGCCTTTAGCTCATGCTGCTATCGGCTTTCTTGTTGGTGCAGCGGTGATTATTGTTGTTGGCCTGGGATATTTTTATCTAAATTCTGACGATCAGCCTACAAATGCAGAAATGACTACTTCTGCCCCAACTGAAGATAAAGCTGAAACTGAGGCATCCGCTGTACCTCGTCAAAACGAAAATGAGCAAGCTTCAGCTGAAAAAGCGCAGCAAACCGTTCATGCAACTGAAGAAAAAGATCCGGATAATGACTTATATTCGAATGATTTAGCTACTGCTTTCAATCATGGTAACACGGCTAAGGCAACTCAGCCTGTTCAAGCTGTGGCGAATAACCGTTCACCTTTTGAAATTACCCAACCGCAGCGTCCTGTTGTAGCTGCTACAACAACCGTTAAATCACATATTCCAAATACTATAGCGAAACCAAAAGCTTCGCCAACAACGGCCAAGGTGACCAAGCCTACAGAGCCATCTACGAAAGTAGTGAAAGAAGATGAGCACTTCGAAGAACCGATGGGCGGAACGCAAATTTCTGAAACCAAACGTCCAAAAGTGGTTGCTGCAACAAGCACTGCCAATGCGACTGTGAGCGCTACAGTTTCTCCATGATCATTTTTTTGGTTAGTTGTTTCTTTGTCTTAGCACTGGTGACAGTGCTTTGCTTTTCTTATGAGCTAAGAATTAAAGTTCAAGATTTTTTCTTTCAAATTATTCCACAAAGTAAAAAAAGAATTCAACACGCCAAAAATTTTGCTTATGAACTGAACTATGCTGCAGCACCACAACAGATTCAATCACACTGGCATTTACAACAATGGTGGATTTTATTTGCAGGCTTTTTACTGTTTGCCAGTATTTTATTATTTGCTTTTACTCGCCCGATTACTGCAAGTAAAGTAGAAGCAGATTATTTACGCAAAGTCGATCCTCAAATTTACTCGATGCTCGATGGGCAAGTTTTAGATGCCCCTCCTGAAGTCGAAGAATATCTTGTTCAAGAAGCAATTGCAGAAGAAGCTGCAATGATTGAGCAGCCATCTGTTATGGCCTCAAGCTTTAATCCAGAAGTTCAAGATATCCATACGCATTCATACTCTACGGATGTGCCTTCAGCAGATCGTAAATGGCATAAAATGAACCCTCGTTATAAGCAGCGTTTATTGATGGTGTTCAAAATCATGCGTGAACAACATGGCTATGAAATGATTTTGCTTGAAGGTTATCGTAGTCCAGAACGTCAAAATAATTTAGCCACCAATAAAAATACCACTCGTGCCCGTGGCTTCCAAAGTTATCATCAGTTTGGTTTAGCAGCCGATGTCGCCTTTAAACGCAATGGAAAAGTGGTCATTACTGAACGAGACCCTTGGGCTATGCGTGGTTATCAACTTTACGGTCAAGCCGCTGAGTCTGTCGGTTTAACATGGGGCGGACGCTGGAAATCCATTCAAGATTATGGCCATACAGAATATCGTATGCCAGGCCTGAAAAAAACTGCAGAGATGGCGGCACTACTCACCTCTGAAGGTCAGCTTCAAGCCAATAATATTTCAATTGAGTAATATTTCGATGTTGTGCCTTCAAAATATAATTGAAGGCACATTGTATTATTCTAGATAATTTTGTATTTGCTCTATTACTTCAGTTGTTTTTTCTGCATGTAACCAATGGCCTGCGCCTTCTATCTCTACAATTTTCGCATTTGGAAATTGTTGTTCTATCGTATTGGTATGTTCCACTTTTGAAATATAAGGTGACTCTCCACCTTTGATGAACAATACAGGCTGTTGCCAAGTATTTTCAATATTTTCCCAACCAATAATCTGGTCATATTGTTTATACAACGCATCTACATTAAACAACCATTGTCCTTTGCTAAAAGACTTGAGCAGAAACTGTATCACCATATCGAAATGAATATACTCACGCATAATTTCAACCGCTTGTTGTCTAGATTGAATTTGTGCATTTTGTACAGCGATCAAAGCTTTAAATATTTCATCATGATGACGTTCTTGATATGCAAAGGGCGCGATATCCAGTACAACAAGTTGCACTACCCGCTCTGAGATTAAAGCCAATTGCATTGCGACCTTTCCTCCCATGGAATGGCCAATCACTGAAAACTTATCGATGCCAATTACATCTAATGTCTCAAGTACATCGTTTGCCATTTCACGATAATTCATTTCTGTACTTTGAGGTGATTTACCATGATTTCGTAAATCGAGCTGAATCACTGAATGTGAATTTTGAAAAGCTCTGGCAAGCATCCCTAAGTTGCTCAGGCTGCCAAATAAACCGTGAATAAAGACTAGTGGATGCGTTTCGCCTTCTAATTTTTGATGATATTCGTAATTTAGGATCATTTCTGAATACTATGTTAAATTGACATTATGATGCCTAGTTGATGGAATGAAATCAAATGACCGTTAAAATTTATTAATCACACTTAGGCTATTTTATGTAACAACTATTTAATTTGCTTAGGCTATTTAATAAAATGAAATAGCGAGCTACATTCAACCTAAAGGATTTTTGTCTTTAATTTGCAGATTTAAAGTGATTAAAAGGAATTTTTAAATAGCGAATACCATTCCCTTCTGGTTTTGGAAATTTACCTGCATCCATATTGATTTGTATTGCAGGTAAAATCAGTTTTGGCATAGCCAAATTTGCATCACGCTGAGTTCGCATTGTGACAAAATCTTCTTTTTTCGTACCAACGTGAATATGAATATTCTGCTCCTTTTGTGCATGTACACTGCTTTCACAGCAGTATTCTGACCGATTTTCTGGTAAATAGTCATGGCATAAAAACAAGCGCATTTCAGGTGCTAACTGATAAATCTTTTGTACTGAATCGAATAATACTGCTGCACTGCCCTTGGGAAAATCACAGCGTGCTGTGCCATAATCAGGCATAAATAAGGTATCACCGACAAACACAGCATCATCACCAACCACATAGCTCAGACAAGCAGGTGTGTGTCCAGGCGTTGGAATGTTATACGCATTTAACTCGCCGATTTTAAATGCTTCATGATCTGCAAATAAATAATCAAAAGACTGATGTGAATTAAAATATTTCACATCAAAATTATAAATGGCACTGAATGTTTCCTGCACAATCTTGATGTTATGGCTCATCGCAATTTTGCCACCAAGAACCTGTTTTAAATATTGTGATGCCGTTAAGTGATCTGCGTGCACATGCGTTTCTAAAATCCATTCTACGCTTAGGCTATTTTCTTGAATATAGCGAACAATCAAATCTGCATGCTTCGTTTGAGTAGTTGCAGAAGCAGCATCATAATCCAATACACTGTCTATAATCGCACATCGTTTTGTTTGTAGATCAGATACCACATAACTGAATGTATTGGTATTTTCATCAAAAAAAGGTTGTACCTGTGCACGCTTTGACATTAATTTGCTCCCGCAAATTTTCGATGTAGATAGACGCCTGCAAACATCGCCACAACAAAATAAATTGCTTGATAGTAGCCAAGTCCAATCAAAGTAAAGGCTGGCGCTGGACAGATTCCTGCAATTCCCCAACCTATTCCAAAGATAACACTCCCCATGATGAGTTTTGCATCAATTTGATTATTACTCGGTAATTCAATCGCCGTCCCATCAAAGGTTGTCGGTTTTGATTGACGAACGGCCATTTGAAATGGAATAAATGCAACTGCAATGGCTCCCATCATCACAAAAGCTAAACTCGCATCCCACTGCCCTGTTATATCAAGGAAACTTAAGACCTTTTCTGGATTAGACATGCCAGAAATCATTAAACCTAATGAGAAAATTCCACCAAAAATAAAAGCCAATATATTTTTCATCATTAAGCTCCGATTACATGTCTCATTACATAAACTGTGATAATCCCTGCCAACATAAAACTAGCAGTTGCAACGAATGAACGCTTAGAAAGACGACTAATACCGCAAATGCCATGTCCGCTTGTACAACCTGAACCTAATCGCGTTCCGAATCCAACCAATACCCCGGCAATGATCATCATCCATGGGCTTGCATCCAGTTCAATTGTCACAGAGGTCATTTTCCCGTAGATAAAAGGCACAATAAAAAGTCCCGCTAAAAACCATATCGCAGGTGTTTTTAAAATCGTTTGAGGATTCAACATTTGCGCAATTAAACCACTGATACCGGCGATTCGACCATGTACGTATAGGTAGCCAACTGCGGCTAGGCCCAATAAGGTCCCGCCGAGAAAAGCGGTTAGAAATGGATGCATATTCATCAGCCACAAAAACAATATATGTTTTTATAATATGTTATTTAAAAAAAGATGCAAGCTCTCCAACCGAAATATTCGTTCTGACTTGCCTTTTCCTGATTGAAAAATTCAACGTTTCAAGAGTGTTTGATTAATTTATTTAGAAATAATTTATAAACTTGAAAAATCACGAAATATATCCTCGGATATTTTTCAATAAAGGCTGTTTATTATGAAGTTAATTGAAATAATAGATAGTTTATAGATCAATACTGATATCGCTGAGTGCATCGCTCACCCACGTTAAAGCATCTGAACCCAATTCTATAATATTCGAACCAATTTCAGCTAAGTCGGTCAAATCTAGAGAAGATAAAGGATCAAATGATGAATTGTTTTTTTGCTGTTCTTGTTCAGCTTGCTGCTCAATGACTTGATCTAGATCCGTTTGATCTAATGGAGATGAGTTTGAATGTTGTTGTAATTCATTGTCTATATTTTGCATAGAGTTATCCTGTTGTTTTTTATATCACTTACGATTGATATTACTTCGGTTCAAACTCTTTGAGCACCTTATCTACAAACCACCACGGTAAACGCTGAATACCCGAATTCATCTTTAAAATTTCAGCTTGTTCAATTTCCGCAATGAAAGACGCATGCTGTCCATCGGCAGAGTTATCAAATAAATAACTTCGATCCGTTGCTTCTACCGCCTGCATTAACAAATCCATACTTCGATAATAACGTTCACGAATTTTTTGTTCTGGCACGCCATGTCCACCCGTTTTCACTCGGTACTGAACACGTGAAATATTGATAACAGGATCAATAGTGGAAACATAATACAGATAGGTTCGAAAGCCTTTTCTTTTTGCTTCGCGTAGAAATTCCACCTTTGAAATATGGGACATCACCGTTTCAAACGTAAAACTAATTTTTAACTCTAAAAACTGCAAACGGATGTAATCAATAATTCTTGCACAAAGATATGAATCAATCTGATCTGGATGAAATTCAATTTTCCAGGGATCTAATATCTGAGGTTTACGTGCTAATAGCGGAATAAAGTCTCCATCAGCGGGACGTTTTTTCGTATCGAGAAAGTTAATTAATGCTTCTGATTTTAAAGCGGGATGATAATCCAACAAATTGAGCCGGTGTGAATGTTTCAGTTGAGCTTCAAGTTCATCCGCGTTTAAATATGCCCCAATATGATGGGGCAATAAATATTCTTTAACTGTGCTTTTACCTGAACCATTTGGACCCGCGAACATTCTAATGCGAGGCTGTGGAGGCATGTATTAAACAATTTCCTCTATTTTCTTTTTACGTTTTAAAATTTTAGGTAGATCATCCACTTGTACAAAGTCGGCTGAAACATCTTTTATTTGTACTTCTTGACCATTTTGCAGACGTTGAACCAGTTGTAGACCTTTTACATAAACCACAGTGGATGACGCACTTGCTTGTTCAAAAGCATGGCGAAATGCATGTATAGCAAGGCCCGGGATCATATCATCCTCATATTGGCTTGCTTTCATTACTGAAGTATAAGCTGTCATGTAAACAACTCCTCAAACATCAAAAATAACATCAAAAATAATGTGTTCAATCATCTTATCATACTCGCAATATTTGTCTATTTATCCATCAACCATACTGAGAGAAACTCGATAAAAATTCAAAGTGATTAAATCATTTGATTATCGTACTCGAATAGAATGTCGTATATGAGTAAATGTGTGCGGATGCTACATCATGAATCATGTAAAGGTTATCCACGTTAGATTTATCACCGAATAGAATCCAAAAAGTTTTAGAAGAAAAAGTTTACGTCTCAATTTATTTTGTAGGACTCGAACAAAACGCACTTTCGTTTAGTCCAGACGACTGCATACTTTGTTGCTGTTGTTGTAAATAATGCTGTGAAGCCACTTGCATTAGATTGGCCATTTCAAGAGCTGAATTTTGTTGAGAGATTTCTAAAATCTGTCGATATGCATTCAATCTTAAACAAAAAGCTTGAGTTTGCTGCTGACCAGTTGCTGTAGAGGCTGGGTCATCCAAAATGGCTTTGGTTGAATTAATTTGCTCAGTATATGCTTTTATCTGAGCATTATATTCAGCTTGAGTCAGTTGTGGAGTAACCGCTTCATTCACATTTGCATATGCTACAGAAGCAGTAAACACAGAGAAAATAAGGACATAAAGTTTATACATCAACGGAGAATGCATAAATTAAGCCTCATCACCTTCTTTCCAGACATCTTCATAATCATCAGCATCGATCATAAAACGATAGCCTACATCCAAAGCTAAATACGGTAGCACTTCAGGCACAACATCTTGCAGTTTACGCACAGTCATTGTTTCAAAGTTATCTGCGCCTTCAAGCTCACCACCATAAATATACCAACTGACATTTTCATCACCTTCTGCAGGCTTACGAATACCAACAATTGGATCTTTATTTAAGGTATGAACAGCCACAGCAATTACATCATCGCCCTGCACTTCTACATATGCAGAACCCACTTCTTCACATAAAAGTTTTTGTTCTGCAATCAGTTCTGCCAAAGGTGATGAATTTTGCGTATGTTTTGCCATGTTTGTTCTCAGGCCATATAGGTTTCGGGCATTCTACCGTGAATTACACTTATATAGATAAATTTTTTCCGTGCGAAAGCATTCGTGCCTTGTTTTATCAATTCATTTATAACAAAAGACTCAATGCTGTAGATTCCATGTAAAGGTATAAACAGGAATAAAGGAAACTTAATTTAAGACATATACCGCTCAAACACAGAAATAGACGAAAAAAAATAGAATCAACATTCAAACAGCAAGCTTCTTTACCACCACAGATTTAACTTTTGCCAATGCCTGTGCAAATTTGGACAAATACCCGATTTTCCAAACTTACATGATTTATGAAAGAAATCGTCAATGCCTTGCACGTTTCATAGATTCAAAACACTGACTAGAAAATACACAGGATGGTTAATACGCTTATATATAGGTCTATAAAGTATGACTTAGCTAGGCAATAAATGTTCATCATATCTAAAGCTGCCTACTTATAAGGAAATGCTCCCACAGAATATTTAATTCGCTAAGGCAAACAAAATATCTAGCTTGAGCCCTATCATCTATGAAAAAAATTTCATTGGCCTAGAAATATGCTTTATAAACCATAGAAAAAGTAACTATCTTTTAATTTTTATATACTTAGCACACAAACCTGATTTATTCTTTCAAATAACTCGATTGAAAACTGAGAACAATTTAGATTCCTTTACGCGTGAAATAAGTTAAACCTTAGAATTTTTAATACGCTGAATAAATACTATCTTTACGACTATGCATGCGTAGGCAGTTCAACTGACGATCTATAAGACAAATGTACAGGCCATCTCACCTTTCAGATCATTTGTATTGGTTATTGCTACACGAATGCACCACGATAAAGCAAGTTTACACAAAAGATATCAACAGTTTTAGCCAATTGGGTTTAAAATGATGCCCTACAATATAATGATAAAAAATGTAATCTTTTAACATTGCCAATTCTCTGCAAAGTTCGCATTATATAGCCCATTCTCGGCACATGCTTTTCACGTCAATTCAAAGAAATTATAAAAAAAATGTGGAATTTTATGCCATAATGAGCAAACTTTGCAGGTATCTTGCAAAGTAAATTTGCAACTTTTTATTGGAGCAGGCTGAATGAGCTCGACCATTTTGGTCATTCATGGACCGAATCTCAACTTACTGGGAAAACGTGAACCCGAAGTTTATGGCTATCTAACACTCGAAGATATTAACCAAAAACTGATTTCACAGGCTCAAAACGCTTCCATTTCTCTCGACACTTTCCAAAGTAATTGGGAAGGCGCTGTCGTCGACCGAATTCATCAAGCGCAACAAGAAGGCGTTCAATTTATCATTATTAACCCAGCAGCCCTAACACATACTTCGGTTGCTGTGCGTGATGCCCTCCTTGGTGTAGCCATTCCGTTTATCGAAGTACATCTATCAAATGTCCACGCTCGCGAAGCATTTAGACATCACTCCTATCTATCTGATAAAGCCGTTGGCGTTATTTGTGGTTTAGGTGCAAAAGGCTATGCCGCAGCACTAGACTTCGCCATCGAAAAAATTCAACCAACTTCTCAATCTTAATTAGGAATACTGTTCATGGATATCCGTAAAATCAAGAAACTCATCGATTTGATGATTGAATCTGACTTACAGGCGATTGAAGTTAAAGAAGGCGATCAATCGATTGCTCTAACTCGTCGCAATCCAGTAGTTGCTGCCGCTGCGCCTGCTATGGCTGCTCCTGCCGCTGCGCCTGCTGCACCTCGTTCACCACGTGGTGCTGTTGAGCCGTCTCCTATGGTTGGTGTGTTCTATGCTGCGCCAAATCCAGGTGAAGCACCATTTGTGAAAGTTGGTCAAACTGTATCTGCTGGTGAAACACTCGGTATCATCGAAGCAATGAAAATCATGAACCCAATTGAAGCAACTCAAAGCGGTGTAATTGAAGAAATTTTGGTTAAAAATGGCGAAGTGATCCAATTCGGTCAACCATTATTCCGCTATCGCGCTTAAGACCACGGGGAATCACAATGTTGCAAAAAGTTTTAATTGCAAACCGTGGTGAGATTGCGCTCCGCATCACCCGCGCTTGCAAAACTTTAGGAATTAAAACCGTAGGGATTTATTCCGATGCCGACAAAGACCTAATGCACTTACGCTTCTGTGACGAAGCTGTGTGCATTGGACCAGGTGCCAGCAGCGAAAGTTATCTCAATATACCTGCCATTATTACAGCGGCTGAAATCACCGGTGCAGATGCCATCCATCCAGGTTATGGTTTCTTATCTGAAAACGCTGAGTTTGCTGAAATTGTAGAAAACTCAGGTTTTATCTTTATCGGTCCGCGTCCTGAACACATTCGCTTAATGGGGAACAAAGTTTCTGCCATTATTGCCATGAAAAAAGCTGGTGTACCAACTGTTCCGGGTTGTGACCACGCTGTAACGATTCACAATGCATTGGCAGAAGCCAAAGAAATTGGCTTTCCATTGATCGTAAAAGCTGCCTCAGGTGGTGGTGGTCGTGGTATGCGTATCGTTGAACGTGTAGACACGCTACTCGAATCTGTACAAGCTGCTCAACGTGATGCGGAAATGTGGTTTGGTGACGACACCGTTTATATGGAACGTTTCCTTCAAAAGCCACGCCATGTCGAAGTGCAAGTTCTTGCAGATGGTAATGGCCATGCAATTCACCTTTATGATCGTGACTGTTCATTGCAACGTCGCCATCAAAAAGTGCTTGAAGAAGCGCCTGCTCCGGGTTTACCTGAAGAAGCACGTGCGCATATTCTTGAAGCATGTGTAAATGCTTGTAAATTGATGCAATACCGTGGTGCGGGTACATTTGAGTTCTTATTTGAAGAAGGTGAATTCTTCTTTATTGAAATGAATACTCGTGTACAAGTAGAACATCCTGTTACTGAGCAAGTAACTGGTGTGGATATTATCGAGCAACAATTACGCATTGCTGCTGGCTTAGGTTTGGATCTTCAACAAGAAGATATTCAACTTAAAGGTCATGCGATTGAATGTCGTATTAATGCAGAAGATCCATCTACATTTATGCCTTCACCGGGAAAAATCGATCATTTTTATGCACCGGGTGGCGCAGGTATCCGACTAGATTCTCATATCTATCAAGGATATAGCATCCCACCATACTATGATTCAATGATTGCAAAACTCATTGCGCATGGTAAAGACCGTGACACCTCTATTGCGCGTATGAAACAAGCTCTCGAAGAGATTATCTTAACTGGCGTGAAAACCAATATTCCGCTACATAAAGATTTGATTCTTCAAGATAAAAATTTCTGCGAACAAGCAATGGATATTCACTATCTTGAAAAGCATCTATTAAAGAAAGTCGAAGGACATGAAGAGAAATAAAACTTCAGTGTCAAAAAAACCACTCAAATGAGTGGTTTTTTTATTTTCATAAGAAAGATCTATAGTCATACTTAAGGTAAAACTCGACGCAATGTCGCAAAACACTGTTGACCCTGATCATTGGCACAGAAATTAATAACAGATGGACTTTTCCACTTTACAAAGTACTGTGAAATTTCGCCGGTTTGATCTTGAATATTGCCCGAACAATCCATCTGATTATTGTCATATTTCACTTGTAAAATCAGTGCTGGAATTTGCACATTCGGATCTTGCGCAGGTTGATAGTCATATACCCCAGATGACCACTCTTCACCGCTTTTGATCACAACATCATTATTGCTCTTAAAATTATAATATTCAACGCACTTTTTATTGGTCGGAATTTCCATACCCCATAAGCCGACCAATTCAGAACGTGTTGTCACCCTAAAGCTATTCACCGCTTCAACTTGATTTTTAGCCTCTGAATTTTGAGTTGTATTCTTATTATCTGCCGCCATCACCAACGATGAACTCAACATGAGTAAAACTGTAAGATATGCTATTTTCATACATTTAATCAGTCATATAAATCATGCTCTTAAAGTAACACATTTTTTTACAAATCCGCGGTTTATCACATTTTCATAACAATCATTTTTCCTATTTATCCAAAAAATCAATCTCGGTTAACGAAACTACAAATCAGCTAAATGCCAAACAAATCACACTATTTACAATAAAATAATATAAAATCTTTTTTATCGTTTAATATACGAAAAAAACGAATTCTCCCATATTTAACCTAGGCTTACATAAGCTAATGAAACTGCATTCGAATAGTCTTGCTACGCTTAATGCAAGCCACAGCATGGCTTTTGTAATAGTCGCTGCAGTTATTCTTTGCTGCTGCTTAATCGGTATTTTCACCCGCCCATTAAGCTATTTAGCGATTTTTTGGCCTGCCAATGCAGTGCTATTAGCATTATTCTTAAGGTTCCCTAAACTGAGTAATCTGGGAGGATGGTTAGGTGCATTTACCGGTTATATGCTCGCAGATTTAGTGACGGGCAATTATTTCCAACTCACTTTATTTCTCACTTTTTCAAATTTAACCAACAGCATGGTATCGTTATTTTTTATGCGATATTTTCAGGTGAACTATCAAAACTATAATAAAGGTTTCACCTTTCTGACCATGATTGTCATCATCGCCTGTGGTGGATGCCTTGCAGGTGCTCTTTTTGCTATTTTCACTGTGCCTTATATCCCCAACACGTTTATGTCGACCGATCGATTGTCGATTGATTTTGGTATGTGGTGGATTACTGAAATATTAAATGCGCTGATTATATTACCGCTTATTCTGTCTTTTCCTAAACTGGCCGATCTTAAACTTTATTTCAAAGATCGACGTCATCAAAGCTTTCAGATCAATAAAATATTTCCGGCAATTGCAGTTGTCTTCTGTGTATTTTTAACAGCCGTTTCTACAGGTCCAGGGGCAATTCTCTACCCTTTAGCGGCTCTAATTTGGGCAGCATTAACCTATCGATTATTTACCTTATCCCTAATTAATGCCGTGGTAATTTTAGCGACCTATTACAATTTAAATGCGTTCTACTTACACGATTCTTCATTAGCCTATTTATCGACAGCAATTTCAGTCCGTATCGGCCTAGCCATGCTGATTCTCTCGCCGTTGATTCTTTGTATTATTAGCCGAAATCGGCACGAACTATATAAAGAGGTTTTATACCTTGCAAATCATGATAGTTTAACGCATGCGATGAATCGTCGATATTTTTTCGAGCAAGGTGAGCTTTACCTACAAAACCAAATTCAGCTTAACTTTTCCATTATCATGATGGATATTGATCATTTTAAACAATTGAATGATCAATATGGGCATTATGTCGGTGACCAAGTTTTACAAGAATTTTCGAGCGTTGTGCGTAAGAATTTACGTGAAACAGATTTATTTGCACGTATTGGTGGCGAAGAGTTTAGTGTATTACTCACGAACGTTGCAGCACCTGAAGCTCAAGGTATTGCTGAACGCATCCGAAAAGTCGTTGAAACCACACCTATTTTCATTGATGAACAAAATACGATTTATATTACGGTGAGTATTGGTCTGATTCATCAGTCTTTGCCCAATGCTCCAAGTTTGCAAAGTATGATTAATCAAGCCGATCAGGCCTTATATCAAGCCAAAGAGCTCGGCCGTAATCAGGTGATTTTAGTCCATTGAGACTTATCAATATACTGAATTGCTTCAAGCTGGCTTTTGAATCGTTTTAGGCAAGCCCACGACCAAAAACATGGCAGGTAGAACCGCCAGTCCTGCGATCATAAAAATAACGGGTCCCGAAAGCATGTCCCAATATCGACCTGCTAAAATACTGCCACTCGCAACACCTAAGCCCCACATGGTACTGTATAGCGCTTGACCTCGCCCTTGTTGACTTGCGGTAAAATTTTGAAAAATGATTCGCATAGCGATTAAGTGGAATAATCCAAAACTGAATGCATGAATCGTTTGCGCAGCAAATTGAGTGATAAACACCGCCGGATATAAGCCTACAATCAACCATCGCATCCCTGTTAGCCCCAGACAAATAAGCACTAAATTTCGCCAAGAATAACGATTAAAAAAGCCATTGGCATAGGCAAACATAATGATTTCTGCAATGACTCCGACAGACCATAAAAAACCGATTTGGCTCGTCGAAAAATCTGCCTGCTTAAGGTAATTACTATAAAAACTATAAAACGGCGCATGTGAAAAGAGCAGAAAGAATTCAATGATAAAAAAACTCGCTACAACAGGCCGCTTTAAAATAGGCCAAAGTGGTTCAAGCTTTTTCTGTGATGATGGTGCAGTAGCGGGCTCTTTAATCGTAAATGACCAAATAAATGCGAGAAATGCAATGCATAACAACATGATAGGCAGCATTGAAACAGGTATTATTTCTAGCAAGGCACCTATTCCAAATACCCCAACAATGAAGCCAACTGATCCCCATTTTCTGACTTTTCCATAAAGTTCTGCACGCCGCTCAGCGAGCCAAAATAAAGTTACTCCTTCAAATTGAGCCAATATGGCATTTTGAAAGAAACTAAAAACCAGCAGGAGTAATGCAACAGACTGAAAACTATTGGGAATTATAAAAATCAGAAACCAAATACAGGCTTCCATCCATGTTGCAATTCGGACTAAAAGCATGCGCTTGCCGGATTTATCTGCAATCCAACCCCAAATAAATGGCGCAAAAAAACGTGTCACAATTGCAATCGAAGATAAAACACCTATTTCTTGATAATTAAACCCTTGATCCTCTAAATACAAACTCCAATACGGCATGAATGTACCCACTATTGAATAATAGAAAAAGTAGAATCCACCGAGTTTGGAATGGATTGGAATGTTAAACATCAAGCTGTATTCCTTAGCATTTACAGTAGGTTATAAACTTTTCAGAGTTGTATGCTTTTGCAACTAAAAGGCTTGGTTAGGATATGGCGAGTATACAAATCAGTATACAAATTTATTTTAATTAAATTATTTCAAAATTTGTACAATTTTATCAAAATATCAAATTTCCTCATTATTCTATTTATTAAACAATATGTTATTTTTACTTATAAAACTCTCATATGTTAATAAAAACCGCCCATTTGGGCGGTTTTTTATCTATTGGCTCTTAGTTCGAACTAAATTTAAAAAATGCAGATGACGCTCATATTGATCAATGACATCTTGCAAGATATCTTCTTGCGTCCATTCGATGATGTCATAATTTTGACCACCTTCCCTCAAAAATACTTCAGCTTGATAATCTTGCGTAATTTCTCCTGAATCAATCATAAAGCTTGGTGTATTTTTTTCTTGGACAACTACTTGGTAGATAAAGTTAATCTCATCTTGATGGTTTACACGAAGCTGCAAGCCATCATCTATCGTGTTTACCGTCACATCTAAATGACGACGCTTAAACTCTTTCTGTAGATTTGAAAATGCCTGGCTTACCGTTGTATCAATATATTGTTCAACTTCTTCACGTGTATGCGGATAATGCATAATCAATCCTAAACGTTGCTGCCAACTTCTTGGATTATGAATTGCTCTAGGTGTAATACGCGCATCCTGTAATGCTTGCATCTTGGTTGCATCTAAATGTAGAGCCTTGACTAAGCCCCAGCAAATTAAAAGCATTACGAAGGTGAATGGTAGTGCACTTAACATTGTTGCAGATTGCAAAGCTCCTAAACCTCCTGCAAACAACAAAACAATCGCAAGTACAGCCATTAACGTTGTCCAAAACAATCGTTGCCATGTTGGGGAGTTCTCAGATTTAGCTGTTAAATAATCTGTAACAAGTGCACCAGAGTCCGCTGAAGTCACAAAAAATAGCATAACCAATATGGTCGCAACAAAACTCATAATGCCTGAGAATGGCAAAGTTCCTAAATACTCAAATAGCGCAACGGATGAGTCTCGTTGTACTGCAGAAATCAGTGAGGTATTCGCTTCGTTTAAGATGCTATAGAGTGCAGCGTTGCCCATCACTCCCATCCAGATCAGCGTGAAGCCTGTTGGTATAAGTAAAACACCTACAATAAACTCACGAATAGTACGTCCTTCAGACACACGCGCAATAAACATACCTACGAATGGCGACCATGAAATCCACCATGCCCAGTACATAATTGTCCAACCACCAATCCAACCATCAGATTGATAGGCATATAAATTAAAGGTCATGTTAAATAAGTTTGAAAAATACTGGCCAGCATTTTGTATAGTCGCTTGTAATATGAATATCGTAGAACTAGCAAAAAATACAAATAATAAGAGGGTTAATGCTAAGCCTAAATTGATCTCTGATAATCGTTTAATACCCTTGTCTAAGCCCATAAATACGGACAAAGAGGCCATAGCTGTAACAATGACAATTAAAATAAGCTGCGTCGTCGTTGAATATTCAATCCCGAATAGATAATTCAGGCCGGAGTTAATTTGTGTTACACCAAAACCTAAAGTCGTTGCGACACCAAATACAGTACCGATCGTTGCAAAGGTATCTACACCATCACCAATTGGACCATAGATTTTTTTTCCTATGAGAGGATATAACGCAGAGCGAATTTTTAGAGGTAGATTGTGTCTATAAGCAAAGTAAGCTAACGCCAAGCCAACAATTGTGTAGATTGCCCAAGCATGAAGTCCCCAATGGAAGAATGTTACGCGCATAGCTTGCTGCGCTGATTGAATTGTTTCCGGTTCACCAGTTGGAGGTGAAACATAGTGCATCACTGGTTCCGCGACACCGAAGAACATTAAGCCAATGCCCATACCAGCTGTAAATAGCATAGCGAACCAAGAGCTATTACTAAACTTTGGCTGGCTATGGTCTAAACCAAGTTTAATTTTACCCATATTTGAACAGGCAATATAAATAAGCACTATTAGAAAAATGGCTACAGATAGCACATAGAACCAACTGAATGAGTTTGTAACCCATTGATTCAGTTGTTTAGTTATTAAATCAAAAGCATTGGGAGCTAAAAATACAATGGCAATAAAAATGCCAATAATAACAACTGTGCTAATAAACACATTGGGATTCACATTGGAATACCATGACGGTTTCAATGAAGACATACCTTCCCTATTCCGTTTTATTTGTAAGACAGATCTGAATTGATCAAAGAGATATCCGCTATTTGCGGAAGAAACAGGCTTGTATTGAAAAGTGCTGGCATTTTCATTTTCGTTTGAAAATTTAAAGCTGACTCGTTCAAAGCCGTTGTTTAGAGTTTGAGCATTTTATCATATTTTTAGATATATAATCCAATATTAAGTAGTAAAGCAAATTAAGAAAACGATCCATAATCATAGTTTTCAATTTTTTTCTTATTTGACGCCCCGTTTATTCTCTACGAAATTGATTTGGTAATGTAGAAAATACTCATTGTTTTGCTGAGATTAAGCATTTATCCTTTTCTATAGTTTATATGATTACGTATAAATTTTGTTGATCTTATAAAACGAGTATTAAACACACTTAATAAATTTTAAAGCTGAAACAATAATTAAAGATCAAATACTTAATACATAAAAAAAACAAAATGAGCTGAAAAGCAATTTATAGTAATTAATACACTTTCAAATTAAAGCAGGCTTATAACATGAATTCAAAAACGCGTAAGATTCTTTTAGCTGGTGGTGCAGTACTTATTGCAGGTTCATTGCTCTCAACGGCAAATGCAAATACTACGGAAGTTCAAGCGGTACCAAAAGTAGATTTAAATAAATATCTTGGTACATGGCATGAAATTGCACGTAAGCCACTTTATTTCCAAAATAAATGTGATTACAACGTCACTGCTAAATATTCATTAAATGAAAATGGTAACGTCAAAGTTGATAACAGTTGTTATAGCGCAGATGGTAAACTCAACCAATCAATAGGTGAAGCATATGTTCAGAACGCGCCAGCAAACTCGAAACTTAAAGTGAGCTTTTTACCAAAAGCAATTCGTTGGTTGCCAGTAGGCCGTGGTGATTATTGGGTTTTAAAAATTGATGATGACTATCAAACTGCATTAGTTGGGTCACCAAATAAAAAATATCTTTGGGTGCTCAGCAGAACTGCTAACCCCAACCAAGCCACAGTTGACGAATACCTAGATTATGCAAAATCTATCGGTTTTGATTTATCAGATCTCATTAAGACTCAGCATAAATAAGTTATTTAATAAGTTCCATTCTTGGGGACTTATTTCTAAATAATACAATGTAATTTATCTGGTCAAGAACGTAAGAATATAAGACCCTTTGTATCCCTTCTATTTCAATCCCTGATATCAGCGTCTATTTACGATAGGCTGAATGCTCACTCACATTGAAATAGGATTGAATAGCCACTAATTTTGTAGACACCTTTTAGTTAGATAAAATGGCTAATTAACGAGGTGCTTATGAGCAGTAAACGATACCCTGAAGAATTCAAAATTGAAGCAGTAAAACAAGTCACTGAGAAAGGTTATAGTGTGGCCGAGGTTGCTACACGTTTAGGAACCACCACCCATAGTCTGTATGCCTGGATTAAACGTTATGATCCACAGCAGCCCAAGATAATAGAATCTAATGATCCAAGCGCAGAATTAGCAAAGTTAAAAAAAGAACTGCAACGGGTTACTGAAGAAAGGGACATATTAAAAAAGGCCGCGGTGTACTTCGCAAGCCAGTCCAAATGAGGTACGCCTTTATTCAGGACAATCAGCACATATGGCCTGTTCGTCGTTTATGTTCAACGTTAGATGTTCATCACAGTGGTTATTACGCATGGTTAAAGCAACCCACCAGTAAAACTGCAAGGAAACGGCAACAGCTTTCAGGCCTGATTAAACAATTCTGGCTGGAATCTGGCGGAGTCTATGGCTATCGCAAAATTCACTGTGATTTGAAAGATGTTGGCGAAAGTTGTGGGATCAATCGAGTACATCGGCTGATGAAAGCAGATGGTCTTAAATCACAGCGTGGTTATCGTAAGCCTAGAGCTTACGCTGGTACTCCGGCTGTCATTGCCGCAAACAGCTTAAATCGACAGTTTAATCCAACTGAGCCGAACCAATTATGGGTGACGGACATTACCTATAGCCAAATCCTAAAAACTATAGAACAATAGAGATATGGGATATTCAAAAGATTTTAAAGACAAAGTCATAGAAATTATGATTCGAGATGAAATGTCTGTGCGAAAAGCAGCACAGCATTTTAA
>NZ_VPAO01000035.1:0-49042 GCF_013419235.1 Acinetobacter sp. YH12098 | reverse complement strand
AAGTAACTTGGACCAGTGTTGATCATTTAGCATTGTTCGAGGCATAGCGAGTGTAAAATTGGGTTTGGCGATTTAATTTTACTATCTCGCTATTTTTTTAATCAACAAATGTCAACAGACCCTAATTCTTGTCATCTTAGAGTCAATATTATTGCTTATGGTATGAGCGCTTTTTTAATTATTCATAACTTAGCTATATCATGACAAACTTAAAATTTTATACTCCATGCGCCATCTCTACATTAATATGGGTTTGCTTAAGCGCACACTCCATGGCCGCAGATTCATATCTAACACCTGACTCAGCTCCAAATAGTCTTGAAATATTATCTACTCCTCCACAAGCCTATAGTGCAGATTTTATTCGTGATCAAAGTATTTTTAAACAATCTCAATATTTGAAAAATACAGCTCGCTGGCAGCAAGCACAAATTGATGCGGATGTTTCAAATGCACACTTAGGGCGACCTTTTTCACATGCATTTGGTGTAGAAATTAATGAGAAAAATACACCTATTTTATTTGAAATTTTAAGAAAGATTAAACTTGATAGTAGATACTCTACTCAAACTGCAAAAAAGAAATATAGCCGTGAACGTCCATATGGCTATTTTAATGTCAGCACTTGTACTCCTGAAGAAGAAGATGAAAAAAATCAATATGTTTCCTATCCTTCTGGACATACAACTATCGGTTGGACATATGCATTAGTCTTAGCAGAGTTACGTCCTGAGCGTCAAAGTCAAATTCTTAAACGTGGTATTGAATTTGGTCAAAGCCGAGTCGTGTGCAATATGCATTGGCAAAGTGATGTCGATGCTGGCCGTATTATGGGAGCAGCGCAATTTTCACGCTTGCAGGCAGATCCACAATTCCAAGCCGATATGATTAAAGCCAAAACTGAAATTAACCATCTTATTTCTGCCACACACAAAAAATCTGATTAAAAAAATCAGCATCTTGTCTCATTGCATAGATAGTAGATTAAATGCAGGGCAGTGGTTTTTAATAGATGTGCATGTCCAATATAAAAATAAAGCGCTTAGAACCATCTAAGCGCTTTATTTAATTTAGCAGAAGTATTTTGATACCGTTTTATTAAGATTCAATCTGCTTCAGTTCTGGCTTGCCGTAAGCCACTTCAAAACTTGCTACGGTCGTCATTTTTCCACCTGGTTTTTCAACAAAGTCTAGAACCTTTAAGTCTGTACGCATATAGTCTTTAAAAAAGTCTAAAGTCTGATAACCGCGTTGATCATTGATAAATTTGATGTGTGGATTTAACTTCAGCACATCTTCCTGCCCTGGACGGATTGGTTGACCATTGCCGGTAGAGGTTATCGATGTAGTTAAAAATTCGGTTGCAATCGATGGACTCTTAAAATCATTCAAATCACTTGGAATATTCGCTGCAAAATATTGATGCAAATCTCCTGACAAAATTACTGTATTACCATGAGGTGCATTTTTTTTGATAGATTCAATCAAGCGCTCGCGTGCGTATGGATAGCCATTCCACGTATCTTTCCCAAAATAAGCTTTGCCTGATTTGTTATAACGTACCCAAGGCATAACCTGAATTTGCTGTGCCAAGACATTCCAACGCTTATCATGGCGCATTTGCTTCGCCAACCATTGCTCTTGTGCTTTACCAAGAACCTGCTCATTTCGGCTATTCTCAGTACGGCAGTAATCTATTTTATCAAACTCATCTTCTAACTGAGCTTTGGTGCATAAAATTGGAGAACGGTATTGTCGTGTATCTAAAATATTCATCCGTAGCATTTTGCCATAATCTAAAGTACGGTAAGCAAGGATATCTGGACCGTTCGGCTTCTGTTTTAAGCGTACAGGCATATATTCGTACCACGCTTGAAACGCTGCTGCGCGGCGCAGCAAAAATATGTCTTTCTTCTCGCCTTTTTCTTCAATATCTGCAGCCCAGTTGTTATCTACTTCATGATCATCAAACGTCATCGCAAAAGGTGCAGATGCATGTGCAGCTTGTAAATCGGGATCCGCACGGTACTGTGCATAACGAATACGATATTGCAGTAAAGTTTGAATTTCCGGACCAATATGTTGACGTGCAGGAATTGAAATTCTTAAATCTCCAATTGCACGCCCCCCACCTTTACCCTCTGGTCCTTCATAAATATAGTCACCATAGTGGAAAACTAAATCTATCTCTTTTTCTTTGCTCAAGTAGTCATAGGCCGTGTAATAACCCGTTTCATAATGCTGACAGCCCACTACAGCGACTCGAACTCGTTCTGGCATTTGGTGCGCGGCAGGTGCTGATTTTGCTGTACCTACAGAACTTTCATAACCAGCCAATCTAAATCGATAATAATAGCGTGTCATCGGTGCTAAACCACTTATCTCTACATGTACTGTGTGATGTAAGTCAGGATGTGCCTGCGCCTTCCCAGTTTGCACAATTTTCTTAAATTCAATATCTGTAGCAATATCCCAATCCACTTCAACAGCTTCCTTCGGCATCCCACCATCTACAGAAAGTGGATATGGTGCAACACGCGTCCAAATCACAAAGCCATCTGGCCAAGGTTCACCTGAAGCAACGCCTAATTGAAACGGGCTAATCGGAAATTTGGCATTTGCCCACGTGCTTACTGGACTCAGTCCAGAAAATAACGCTAAAGACCCGACTCCCATCAAACCCTTTAAGAATTGACGACGATTCGAATTAATATGATTCATTTTTATTTCTCTATAAACTTATTAATAAATTAATCTGATCAGTTTTGGATTAGAAAATTGGCAGGGTGTAGGTTAAGTAGATACGGCTTTGTTCCTGCTTTGTTCCTGTACTTTTTTTGAATTTTCCGTACTGAGCGGTAAAACCTAAATTTTTGAATTTGCCTTCCGGCACTTTATAACGCAAGGTATAGTCAATTTCGGACTCAGTTGCACAACCACATTTACCAAAGTCACGTCCTTGGACTTTGATGAATGATAAATTCAGCCCTTTCAAGTATTGATCATTAAAGTCATATCGATAGCCATACCATGTGGACTTTTCACCAGCATTGGTAAAGTTCTGCAACAAACGGTTGGTTGGTAAGTAAATGAAAGTCCCATCTGCACCATTATCTAAACTGCCCTGATTCATATGCAGAAAATCGCCATCATCACCAATTTTTTGCGCGCCAAATTGCAGCTGATGATTTTTAAATTTGTATTTGAAATCCACACTGGCTGTCTGGTTATCTACTTTAGCTCCATAGCCTTTTTCACCACGCTCATTAGCTCCAGTCGCTTGAGTATCAAATAAACGTAAGTCCGTATTAAAACTCTGGTTTTCACTGAATGGAAATTTGTGTTTCACGCCGATAAATTGCTGTACATAAAAATCATCCAGCTCACCGGCATAGTACTGTAGCGTTAAATTTTTATTGGGCTTCCAGTCCGCACCGCCAAACATAAACCCATCACTGGTTTCGGTTGCGCCTTTAATAGAAAGCTTTGAAGCATCTCGTGATGCACGTGGAATTGCTTTAGTGACGTAACCACCCGTTAAAGTCAATCCCTTTACATCTTTAGAAGTGACTTGACCACCTAAATAGGCAGATTCGAGCAAGCGAGCAAAGCTTCGACTTAAAATGGGTAAATTAGGGCGTAACTCCCCGACTTTTACATCAGTTTTCTGATAGCGCGCTTTTAAAGTGGGATATGCACGTGTCCAATAATTTGTTGGACTACCATCACCTTCTAAAGGAAACATCAACGAATTTTTGGCTTTATCTTTACTGCCGTCTAAACGTATACCTGCTGCCGCAGTAGCATCTAAACCAAAACCGACTTGACCTTCGGTAAAGCCAGATTGATAACTCAATTCAATACCTTGTCCCCAAACTGTCGAATCTTTATCGTTAGGCTCTTGATCTTGATCAAAATAATAATTTTTAAAATCTATTTCTGCTTTACTATCTTTAATAAATTCTGCTTGTGCTGCCTGCATTGTCAGCATGGGGGTGAAAACCATACAGCAGATGAGTGCTTTGTAATTCAACGTCTAACCTCTTTGGTCCTTGAGAAATACTGCAATAACCTAAAGACTCTGTATGACAATACACTTGCAATCCCATGACAATTACATGAAAAATAAAACAAATGTTTAATATAAATATTTGATAATATAAAAATTAGAGTTATTTTTTTTAAGCACTTATATACGAAAAAAGTTGACCATTAAAAGAACTGCAAGCACTCCATTTTTTGACTGCTAAGCTCTAAGCCTGATTTTAAAGAAGATTGCTCAAGAACTTTTATAAAACCTTGTTTAGAATAAAATTGAGTAGCTCGTAAATTAGTTAATTCAACACGAAGTACAATTTTTGTATAACCTTGGTTTGCTGCATATTTTGTAGACTAGATATTAAAAGATCAGCAACACTGTTTCCCCGATAATTCTCATACAACCACATTGCAACTACAGTAAATTCATGCTGTTTATCAATAGTACCTCCAACCATGCCTACAGCTCTCATTCCGTCAAATGCCAATAGAAACTGGCATGGTCTTTTTTGCGCAACTCTATCACGCCATTCAGAATCACTATGAGTTTTGGTTTTTTCAAAAGTTGCTGTAAATGCATCGGGACTGTCTTGTAATGCTTCTAGCCGTAAATTTTTCAGTATCTCCCAATCTGATTCAACAGTTGAAGGTACAGTAATAGAGCTCATTTTTATTTTATCTCTCAAGTAATTACTTCAAAATTTAGCGTTGATAATTAAAGTTTAGTAAAAAATTGAAAGCTCTAGCGATCAACGATGATTATCACTCTGAGGCAAACTAATGCCAAGACTAAAAATTAGCTATTACTCATGATTAGATTTGAAGATTTGAAGATTTGAAGATTTGAAGATTTGAAGATTTGAAGATTTGAAGATTTGAAGATTTGAAGATTTGAAGATTTGAAGATTTGAAGATTTGAAGATTTGAAGATTTGAAGATTTGAAGAAGAATATTATTTTTATAAAATTTTAAGCAAAAAAAAAGAAGATAAAGCTTTAGGCTTGATCTTCTTGTTGACCATAGAACCAAGTTGCTGCGATAAACAGAGAAAAACCAATAACTGACAACACTGGAGTAACCATATATTTCACACTCTAACTTTGATGACGTCATTATGTAAAAGTTTTATGACAGTTATATGACAAATATGAAATATTTAAAAATAATAAATATTATTAATTTTCAATAATTTAAAAAACAAAAACATATCTCCCCCTCTAGTTTTGTGACAAATATTTCATGAAATATGACAGTGAAAACGTCATTTTCAGGCCATTTATGACAGCGAAACATGGCACTGTTTAAGCCCATTAAACTTTCGGCCAAAGATTAAGCGAAATACCCACACAACTGTGTTTTTGTCTTATAATTTAGCCCGCTAGCTATCAGCCCGCTCAAGAGATATTTGTATGACAACTATTATCAAGCAAGATGACTTGATCACATCGGTAAAAGATGCGCTTCAGTTCATTTCTTACTATCACCCACAGGACTTCATCCAAGCGATGAGCCGTGCGTATGACCGTGAAGAAAACAAAGCCGCAAAAGACGCGATTGCACAAATTTTAATTAACTCTCGTATGTGTGCAGAAGGCCATCGTCCTATCTGTCAAGATACGGGTATTGTGAACGTATTTCTTGAAGTGGGCTTAGACGTTAAATTTGATTTAACCATGAGCCTAGACGATGCAATCAACGAAGGTGTACGTCAAGGTTATCTTGAAAACTCAAACATTCTTCGTGCATCAGTATTAGCTGATCCTGCTTTTGGTCGTAAAAATACCAAAGATAACACCCCTGCTGTAATTCACTACAAACTCGTTCCGGGTAATAAAGTTGATATTACTGTTGCTGCTAAAGGTGGTGGTTCAGAAAATAAATCTAAGCTTGCAATGCTTAACCCTTCTGACTCTATCGTAGATTGGGTACTTAAAACTGTTCCAACAATGGGTGCAGGTTGGTGTCCTCCTGGTATGCTCGGTATCGGTATTGGTGGTACTGCTGAAAAAGCCATGATGCTTGCAAAAGAAGCATTGATGGAAGAAATCAACATGGACGAATTACTTCGTCGTGGCCCACAAAACCAAATCGAAGAACTTCGTATCGAAATCTTCGAAAAAGTAAATGCTTTAGGTATTGGTGCTCAAGGTCTTGGCGGTTTAACCACTGTTCTTGATATCAAAATCAAAGACTACCCATGTCACGCTGCGGGTAAACCAGTAGGTATGATTCCAAACTGTGCTGCAACTCGTCATGCGCATTTCCAATTAGACGGTTCAGGTGTAGCGCATATTCAAGCGCCTAGCCTTGAAGACTACCCTGCAGTGACTTGGGATTCATCAACGTCTAAACGTGTTGACTTAGATAACATCACTCAAGAAGAAATGAACTCTTGGCAACCAGGTGACACACTACTTCTTAACGGTACAATCTATACAGGTCGTGACGCTGCGCACAAACGTATGGTTGACATGTTAAACAAAGGTGAAGAACTTCCAGTTGACCTAAAAGGTAAATTTATTTACTACGTTGGCCCTGTTGATCCAGTCGGTGACGAAGTCGTTGGTCCTGCTGGCCCAACAACTGCAACACGTATGGATAAGTTCACACGTCAAGTGCTTGAAGCAACTGGCATGTTCGGTATGATTGGTAAAGCGGATCGTGGCCCTGCTGCTGTTGAAGCAATCAAAGACAACAAAGCAACTTACCTAATGGCTGTTGGTGGTGCTGCTTACTTAGTATCAAAAGCGATTCGTGAAGCTGAAGTGGTTGCTTTCGCTGACTTAGGTATGGAAGCGATCTACAAATTTGTTGTAAAAGACATGCCGGTATCTGTAGCTGTTGACGTGAATGGTACTTCTGTACACGCAACTGCACCAAAAATCTGGCAAGCAAAAATTGGTAAAATCCCAGTAGTTGATGCTGCTGCGAACTAATTTCGCCACATTCAAGATCTAAAAAAGCACCCCATCGGGTGCTTTTTTAATGTCAATATTTAGGCTGTTTGCCGAATGACATTCTCTATTTAATATTTTCCTACACTAAAAAACACGAGCTAATTACATTACCAAGTTAATGGATTCCACAGTTTAAAAGGCTTGGTCAACTGTACATCTTCCGCAGGATCATAATGAGGTGCCTTCAACTTCTGCGCACTTTTCCGCACTTTTCCAGTGTTTTGATCTTCTGCCACAAAGTTAAAACTGTTGGATTTCAACTCTGTAAATGCGATTTCATTTCGACCAATTTTTTCAGGCATGAGCAGCAATGGCCCTGAAACCGTTCTTTTACTGGATAAATTCTCTTCATCATATTTGATGAAATAGGATTGACCTGCTTCAACATCAAAGTCTAAATATTTAGGCTTTTGAAAATGATTCACCCCCAAAGGGCGACTGGACGATAAGCGGTAATTCCCTGCCGGTAACTCCACCCAGTAATAATGATTATTCAATAAACTTGGAATACGCTCACTGTTCAGAAATAAGCTGCTGGCCACAATTTCTTGACGATTCCATTTACTGTCTGGACGATATAAATACACAATCGCTGCTTGATCATGCTGAGCTTTCACTTCTTGAAAATGTCGGCCTTGTTTCTGATTGACCCAACCACCAATGGTAAACATACCCAATCGATATTGCTCAATATGACCCGGTGTACTTTCAGGATCCACAGGCTTTAATGTCGAAGCCAATGACGTTTGCTCAACGGCTGATTTTCCATGACAACCCAGCAGCGCTACACTGCTTAAAAGTAGAATTGCAACTCCACGCATGATTATCCCTCACTGCGTCTTTTTTTATTTTTACACTTTTGTTTTCAGTTTTTTACATTCAGGCATCCACGCCATCCTGCTGAGATTAACATTCTGCTTTTATTTTTGGAAATAAAAAACGTGTGCAAATCTTGGATTTACACACGTTTCAGACGAATAGCGCTTAAGCAGATTTAGAGTTTACAACTTTTAAATCTGACTTCGGTGCAGCTTCTTCAGTTTTCTTTGGTTGACGTTCTGATTTAAATTCAGGTTCCGCTTCACCATTAATCACCGCTTCATTGACGACAACCGTACCCACATCTGAACGACTTGGTAAGTCATACATCGTTTCAAGCAATGAATTTTCTAAAATCGAACGTAGACCACGTGCACCCGTATTACGGTCAAGGGCTTTTTTAGCCACGGCACGCAATGCTGAGTCTTCAAATACGAGGTCAACATTTTCCATTTCAAATAAATATTGGTATTGACGTGTCAATGCATTTTTTGGTTCAGTCAGAATCTGCATCAATGCTTCTTCGTCGAGTTCTTCCAAGGTTGCAATGACTGGCAAACGACCAATAAATTCAGGAATCAGACCGAATTTAACCAAATCTGTCGCTTCAACTTGGCGGAATAAGTCAGATAATTTTTTAGTTTCATCTTTCTTACGCACTTCAGCCGTAAAGCCAATACCACCTTTTTCCTGACGCTGCTGTACGATTTTCTCTAGACCAGAGAATGCGCCACCACAGATAAACAGAATATTTGAAGTATCAATTTGAATAAATTCTTGCTGCGGATGCTTACGACCACCTTGAGGCGGAATCGACGCAACCGTACCTTCGATCATTTTCAATAACGCTTGCTGAACACCCTCACCCGATACATCACGAGTAATCGATGGGTTTTCAGACTTGCGGGTAATTTTGTCGATTTCATCGATATAGATAATGCCTTTTTGTGCTTTTTCTACATCGTAATCGGCTTTTTGAAGGAGTTTTTGAACAATGTTCTCAACGTCTTCACCCACATAACCGGCTTCAGTTAAAGTCGTTGCATCTGCCATCGCAAATGGCACATCTAAAAGACGCGCAAGTGTCTGAGCAAGCAGCGTTTTACCTGAACCTGTTGGTCCAACCAACATAATGTTACTTTTCGAAATCTCTACTCCGTCTTCTGGTTTTTTACCACTGGTGCCAACTTTTAGGCGTTTATAGTGGTTGTATACCGCAACAGAGAGGGTCTTTTTCGCAACATCTTGCCCAATCACATATTGGTCAAGCGCAGCACGGATTTCATGCGGTTTTGGTAAAGGACGAGTTGCCCAGTCATTTGATTCAACTTGCTGACTGGTCTGAACTAGGTCAAGACATACGTCCACACACTCATTACAGATGTACGCGTCCTCACCTGCAATCAGTTTCCCGACTTCAGACTGCGTTTTACCGCAAAATGAACAATGCTTTTGTCCTTGAGGATGTTCGGACATATTCACTCCAATAATTAATTCTTTAAAACTTATGGGCGTTTAGATAAAACTTCGTCCACAAGACCGTATTCTTTCGCAGCTTGCGCTGTCATAAAGTTGTCACGGTCAGTATCTCGAGCAACAGTTTCGTAGTCTTGACCACTATGCTCTGCCATTAAACGATTTAAACGTTCTTTGATGAATAGAATTTCACGTGCATGAATTTCAATGTCAGATGCCTGACCACGGAAACCACCGAGTGGTTGGTGAATCATGACACGGGCATTTTCAAGACAGTAACGTTTGCCTTTAGCACCGGCGTTAAGCAGGAATGCACCCATCGATGCTGCTTGCCCCATGCAGTAAGTCACAACATCAGGTTTAATAAATTGCATGGTATCGTAAATCGCCATACCCGCAGTAACCGAACCGCCTGGTGAGTTGATATATAAATGAATATCTTTATCTGGGTTTTCTGCTTCTAAGAACAACATTTGGGCAACAATCAAATTTGCCATGTTGTCTTCAACTTCACCGGTTAAAAAAATCACACGTTCACGCAAAAGGCGTGAATAAATATCAAAAGAACGCTCGCCACGAGATGACTGTTCTACCACCATTGGTACTAGTGCGTTTTCAATTGTTGGAACATACATACGTTATTTATTCCTAAATTTTTCTGACTCAACCCATAATTCACAATATGAGGGATATTTGTCGAAATTGCAAAAGATTCCCAATTAAATAACAGATATTTTTTTCATAAGCATTGTGAAATCAGGACAACTTATTTGGGGGCAAATTTCGATAAAAAAAGGCGCTTAATGCGCCTTTTTTTGAAAGCTAGAAATTAGCCTTGTTGACGAGCTTGTTGCTCTTTCAATAAGTCTTCATAGCTCACAGTTGTATCAGTTACTTTAGCAGAAGCTAAGATGTGATCTACAACTTGGTCTTCTAGAATAACAGCTTCGATTTGAGCACGTTGCTGTTTATCGTTGTTGAAGTATTCAATTACTTCTTTAGGATCTTCGTAAGAAGAAGCCATGTCTTCGATGTAAGCATCAACACGTGCAGCATCAACTTCAATTTTAGCATCAGCTAATACTTTGCTGACTAATACGCCAAGTTTAACTGATTTTTCAGCTTGCTCTTTGAATAGGTCATCTGGAAGCATGCTTGAATCAAACGCTTTAGCGCCTTGAGCACCAAACTGTTGAGTGAATTGTTGGATCATTTGTTGACGTTGACGGTCAATTTCTTGAGCAACCATTGCTTCTGGAAGTTCTACTTCGTTTGCAGCTACAAGCGCATCAAAAGTTGCACCTTTCACTTGGTTACGAAGACCGTTTTTCACTTCACGTTCCATGTTTTTACGCACGTCAGCTTTCAGCTTTTCAACGCCTTCTTCTTCAGTTAGACCGAAGATTTTTAAGAATTCAGCATCAACTTCTGGAAGTTTTTGTTTTTCAACAAGCTTAACAGTGATTTTGAATTGAGCAGCTTTACCAGCAAGGTTTTCAGCTTGGTAGTCTTCAGGGAAAGTTACATCGATAACTTTCTCTTCGCCTTTCTTCATACCAACGATACCGTCTTCGAAGCCAGGGATCATACGACCAGAACCAAGAACGAGTTTAAAGTCTTCAGCAGCGCCGCCTTCAAACTTCTCGCCATCAACAGTACCTTCAAAGTCGAAAGTTACTTGCATGTCTTTTTTAGCCATGCCTTTAGTTTCAACCCATGAAGCGCGTTGTTTTTGAAGATTTTCAATCATCTTCTCAACGTCTTTGTCGTCAACTGAAGTTGTTTTACGTTCAACTTCTAGACCTTCGAACTTAACTTCAACTTCTGGATAAACTTCTACAGTTGCTTCATAAACTAAAGCATCATCTTTCATTTCAGTTTTTTCAATGTTTGGCATACCAACAGCATTGATTTTTTCTTGTTGGATCGCTTCGAATACTGTGTCACGAATGATGTCGTTTACAACTTCTTGATAGATACCAGCACCGTATTCACGACGAACAACGTTTACAGGTACTTTACCTGGACGGAAGCCGTTGATCTTCACAGTTTTGGCAGTGCGTTTCAAGCGAGCTTCAAACTGCTCGTTAATACGGCTCGTCGGTACAGATACATTTAAACGACGGGCAACGCCCGAAACCGCTTCAGAAGTTACTTGCATGGCTTCCTCGATAATTTGTTAGTTAAAACAGTTTTAAAAAAAAGTGCCACATTATATGACAACAATTAAAGATATACAAAAATGGATTATAACACTATAAATTCAGGCATGGATGCCCTTCTTATTTTTAGAATTTTTCAGCTTTTTTCGAAGAAATATTGATTATTTTTTAATTAATTGTTGAAAATGAGAAACTTTCTCACTATTATTCTTAATGATATTTTTTTTAATTTATTTTCATATATTTATCTCGTCCATATTTGGAATTCTTTTATGAGTAAATTTAATCTCAACCCTCTTTCCGCTGCTTTATTTGGGGCAATTGTAACTACTACGAGTTTCGCACATGCTGAAACGACTGAATCTCAAGCTCAACAGATGGAGACCATTGTTGTTTCTGCGGCTGGTTATGAACAAAAAGTAACAGATGCTCCGGCATCAATTACGGTATTAACTAAAGAAGATTTCAAAACAAAACGCATTACATCTCTTGCTGATGCGTTAAGTGATGTAGAGGGTGTTGATATTAGCCCTACAGCGGGAAAAACGGGTGGATTAGATATTAGTATCCGCGGTTTACCCTCTGAATATACGCTAGTTTTGATTGATGGTCGTCGTCAAAATAGTACTGGTGACATTACTCCAAATGGTTTTGGAGAAACGAAGAATAATTTTATCCCTCCACTTTCTGCAATTGAGCGTATTGAAATCATTCATGGCCCTGCCTCTA
This sequence comes from Acinetobacter sp. YH12098, assembly GCF_013419235.1. Taxonomy (NCBI): domain Bacteria; kingdom Pseudomonadati; phylum Pseudomonadota; class Gammaproteobacteria; order Moraxellales; family Moraxellaceae; genus Acinetobacter; species Acinetobacter sp. YH12098. Next base: position 36,861 of record NZ_VPAO01000035.1, on the reverse strand, counting down.
CGCTTTATGGTTCAGATGCGATGGGTGGTGTCGTTAATATTATTACTAAAAAAGTATCACATGAATGGACAGGTTCAATTAGTTTAGAAGGCTCTATTCTTCCAAAAAGTTCAGACTTCGGTAATCAACGCAGTGTCGACCTTTACGCTACAGGACCAATCGTACAAGATCTGCTAGGTTTGCAAATTCGTGCCAAGCATTGGGAGCGTGATGAATCAAATGTTACACGTGACATTGACCAATCTGCTCTAGGTACCGGAAATAATCCATCTGAAGGCAAACTTGATACATTGGGTGCTCGCTTAACTTTAACCCCAACAGAGAATCATGATTTATCTCTCGATGTAGAATCACACCGTCAATCGTATAAAAACCCTAAAAACTCTACCGGCTTCCAATTGGGTACAGTCGGTCCAGCGGGTGGTTATGATGACGAAATGGAGTTTAATCGAGACAAGTATGTTGTTGCCCATCAATGGCGTACAAATATTGGTGATTTAGACAGTAGTTTGACTCGAAATGAAAGTGAAACTGTCGGCCGCCTTATCCCATCTCGTATGCAAAACGGTGATTTAACCACAAAAACTCCACGAACAATTGAGAGTGAAGATACGATTTTTGATACAAAATTATCGGTCAATGCAATTGAGAACCATCGTTTAACGCTTGGGGGACAATGGTGGGATGCCAGTGTTTCAGATGGATTACGTGCTGCAAAACCTGAAGTAAGTTTTACACAGATTGGTTTATTTGCTGAAGATACCTGGAATGTGTTACCAAACTTAGCACTGACACTTGGTTTACGTTATGACGACCACGACACATTTGGTGATTTCATTACCCCACGTGCTTATGCAGTATGGAATGTTAATGATACATGGACGGTTAAAGGTGGATATTCGGAAGGCTATAAAGCTCCTCGTCTAGAACAATTAACAAATGGGGTTGTTAATGTTGGCCGCCAAGGCGCTCTGCCTATTTTTGGTAATCAAAATCTAAAACCTGAAACAAGTGATAATTTTGAACTTGGCGTATATTTCACACCGAACAATAATTTAAATATTAACTTAACTGGCTTTTTAAGCACGGTTCAAGACAAAATTGTGAGCGGTGCAATTACAGATACATCTGTAAATACGGGTGGAAAACCAGGAGAGTGTTTAGTCAACCAAGCCTGTGCTGACTATTTGACTGGCCTCGGAACACCTTGGCAGTGGCTGAACCAATCAAGTGATCGTGCATTTACAGTTACTCGTCCAGACAATGTCGATGAAGTCGAAATTTATGGTACAGAGTTAGGTATTAACTGGGGCTTTGCCGAAGATTGGAAATTAAACTTTAATTACACTTGGACAGAAACAGAAGTAACTAAAGGCAAAGACAAAGGTAAAAAGTTACAAGACACGCCTGAACATATGTTCAATGCTACTTTAAAGTGGAATGTGGCAGACAATGCAGACTTATGGCTTCGTGGTGAATATCGTACTGAGCGCTCTCGTTTCAAAACCACAAATTTAACGGGTGATGATTTGACCGTTTATAATGCCCTAGGTGACTACGAAGCTTATGGCTTAGTGCATTTAGGTACAAATTATGCAGTTAATGATAAATGGGATGTTGGCGTAGCTCTTTATAATATCTTTGACAAAGACTTTAATAAGTATGAAGTTATAAATGGTAGTGCATATAATATTTACAGCAACACCCAAGAAGGTCGCCGTGTGCAATTAAGTACAACCTTTAAATTCTAAATAACACTTTATAAAAAAAACCTGCTTCGGCAGGTTTTTTTACATCAACAATTTACGATTTATTCTTATTTAATTCACAATCATGTCTATATTTATAATCTCAATTAAACAAATAAAAATAACTTATTTTTTCAATATTCAATAAAAACATTAGCTTAATTTTAGTTTGTTATATCATTACATTAAATACTACTATCACATTTTAATTATTCATCGTGATTTACAATCGTATAAAGATGAAAGAACAAATAAGAATCATTATTATTCGCATACAAATTCATTATTCCAAATCAGGTTTGAAATGGCCTTCATCAAAACACGTAAGAAAATTGTTTCTTCAGCAATTGCTTCGTCACTTTCTGTTATTGCTGTAAATGCAATCGCACAAGATCAAGTCACTCAACTTCCAACCATTAGCCAAGAAGTTGCTGCTGAAAAAGCACCGAGCTTTAAAGTTGATATATCAGCAAGTTCAAAATTTGTTGCCCCGCTCCTTGATACACCAAAATCAGTTTCAGTTATTTCGAAACAACTGATCGAAGATACTCAAGTCACAACTTTAAGTGATGCTTTACGTACGGTACCAGGCATTACTTTAGGTGCTGGTGAAGGTGGTAACCCAAATGGTGACCGTCCATTTATCCGTGGCTATAACACTGAAAGCTCGATGTATGTCGATGGTGTGCGCAACTCAACTTCACAAAACCGTGAAATGTTTGCGGTTGAACAGGTTGAAGTGACCAAAGGTTCTGCTTCTGCCATGGGTGGTGCAGGTACAACTGGCGGCAGTATCAACATGATTTCTAAGGTTGCGAAAAAAGGTGACTTTTTAGAAGGTTCAGTTGGTGCAGGTACAGACAATTATCAACGTATCACACTAGACAGTAACAAAGACTTTGGTAATGGCGTTGCTGCACGTGTTGCGGTCATGGGGCATAAAAATGAAAAAGCGGGTCAAGCAGATGGTGCTGAATATGCACGTGCCGGAATCGCGCCAAGCATTACTTTTGGTTTAGATACCCCTACTCGCGCGACTTTAGGTTATTACTACTTAAAATCTGACGATACACCTGACTCTGGTGTGCCATACAGCAATCCAACTGGATATTCGCAATATTCAGGAAAACCGATTGATGTCAAACAAGGCATCTACTACGGCTGGAAAGATCGTGATTTCCAAAAACAGGAAAACCAAGTCGGTACGATTAAGTTAGAACATGACCTCACTGACAATCTAACGATTAGTAATACTACTGTTTATAACAAGTCTAAAAATGATTACCTGTGGACAAACCCAGATGACTCGAAAGGCAACATCTACGATAAAACTACTGGTACATTGACAGGTAATGTTTGGGCGCGTGTAAACTCACGTATCGCCGATACTGAAACCTTTACCGACCAGTTGGCTTTGACAGGGAAATTTAATACCGGTTCTCTGTTACATAGCTTTAACTTAGGCGCTGAATACTCAGATCAAGAAACGGATCGCACCCAATATATTATTAATGGAGACAACGCAACAGGTAGTGCAAGCCAAACGTGTCCGTCTACAGCTCCTGCAGGCTGGTGTACGTCTGTTCAAAACCCGAATCGTGGGCCATGGACAGGCAGTATTAGCACGGATGGCGCAGATTTATACAATATTAAATCAAAATCGACCTCAGTTTATTTTCTCGATAATATCGAATTCAACCCTCAATGGTTACTTGACTTAGGTGTACGTTGGGATAAATTTGAAACTGACTCGACCATGACTTATGGTGCTCGTAATAGTGCTGTATTAGGCAACCCAACAGCAAATCCACCGGTACTACCAACGGCTCAAGTTGGTGATAAGCTTAAACTAAACAGTGATTCAGACTTCTTCAACTATCAAGCTGGTTTAACATTTAAACCTGTTGAAAATGGCTCTATTTATGCGAGCTATGCAACTTCAGCAAACCCAGTTGGTGTAGATGCTGGTGATGGTTCAGAAGGTATTGGTGCACCAGGCCGTAATACGACTGAAGAACAAGCTCGTGCAATGAACAACCTAAAACCGGAAGAAATAAAAACTTACGAGTTAGGAACTAAGTGGGATGTCCTTAATAATCGTTTAAATCTAACTGCCGCAATTTTCCGTACAGAAAAAGAAAATACTCGTGCAACAGATACAGATGGCTTTACTCGTAATATCGGTGAAACTCGTGTAGACGGTATTGAACTTGGCGCTAATGGTAATATTACTGATAAATGGGCTATTGCTGCTGGTTATACCTATTTAGATAGCGAAATAGTCGATGATGGTACGGCGACTAATGATGGCAATCAAGTTCAAAACGTGGCGAAAAATAGCGCGACACTTTGGACAACTTACCAAGTCCTTCCACAGTTCACAATCGGTGGTGGCGCTACCTACATGGATAAAGTATTTGGTAATGCTACCAATACGAAATGGGTTCCAAGCTACGTACGCTACGATGCTATGGCGCGTTATACCGTTAACAAAAATGTGGATTTACAGTTGAATGTAAATAACCTTTCTGACAAACGTTATTTCACTAAAGCCTACGCATCTCACTATGCCACTGAAGCAGAAGGTCGCAACGCAGTTCTGTCTGTAAACTTCAAATACTAAGAAAAAATAAATACCATAAATAATTTATGGTATTGACTCAAATAGCCTCGCTTCGAGGCTATTTTTGTATATGATCAAAACATTAATATTACAGTTCCAAAGGGTTAGGCCGTGATTCACCATATCCCAAATGTATTGAGTAAAGAACAGGTCAACTACTTCCGCACAGAAATGCAAAAAGTAGAATGGATTAATGGTCAAAAAACTACGGGCTCACTGTCTAAAAATGTAAAAAACAACCAACAGCTAGATATAGACCATCCATTAACACAGCATTTAGGTGACATTATTCTGCATGAATTGTCACAACACGCGCTTTTTACATCAGCGGCTCTCCCCCTCAATATTTTGCCGCCCTATTTTAACCGCTATGAAAATGGTGAAACGTTTGGTTTCCATGTCGACAATGCCATTCGCTGGATGCCCGACAGCAATCAAAAAATTCGTACCGATTTGTCCTGCACGATTTTTCTAAGTGAACCCGAAGAATATGAAGGCGGTGAACTTGTGGTAGAAGACACCTATGGCTACCACGAAGTGAAATTGCCTGCCGGAGATTTGATTTTGTATCCATCTACCAGTGTGCATGAAGTTACTCCTGTGACTGCAGGCTGTCGTATTGCATCATTTTTTTGGTTGCAAAGTATGATCCGTGAAGATGCTGAGCGTCACATGTTATTTAATCTCGATCAAAGCATTCAAAATTTGCGTATGCAATTGGGTGATGCACATAGTGAAGTCGTCAAGTTGACTAGTCTGTATCACAACCTTATCCGCAAATGGGCCGAAATTTAAAGCTCAAGGTCAATAGACATGGACAAACTGACAATGACTGATCACAACATTTTAGCGCCACTCACTCAGATTCCAGCTCATTTGCAAACCATTGCAGATTATGAAGTCGAGGCTGAAAAACACCTTTCCAACATGGTGTGGCAGTACTTGCAAGGCGGCTCGATGGATGAACACAGTGTCCGTGGCAATTTGTCTCAGTTTGAACAGATACAACTGCTACCACGTATGCTGAAAGATCTAACCCAAGGTCATACCCAAATCGAAATCTTAGGGCAACGTTTCCCGCATCCTATTTTTGTAGCACCCATTGGTCACCAACAACAATTTCATCCTGATGCTGAAGCTGCAACAGCCCTCGCCGCCGAAGTCCTTGGCAGCAATATGATCCTCAGCACGTTTACCAATACAGATATGCGTGAGTTAAAGCAGGACAATCCTTACAAATGGTTCCAATTATATTGGCAAGGAGAACGCGAAAAGTCATTATCACTGGTCAAGATGGCAGAAGAACATGCTTACACAGCGATTGTAGTCACCATTGATTCCCCGCATACAGGGATTCGTGACCGTGAACGTCGAGTGTTTTTTCATTTGCCTGAAGGCATGCAGCATCCACATACCCCTGCACATATCCCATTGCCTGAGCTCAATGATGGCGACCATCCCGTATTTAACGGTCTGATGAAAATCGCACCGACATGGGCGGATATCCTTTGGCTGAGTCAAAAAACCTCATTACCAATTATTTTAAAGGGCATTGTTAGTCCACATGATGCTGAACTTGCCCTGCAACACGGTGTACAAGGCATTATTGTGTCGAATCATGGTGGGCGCGTACTGGACGGTTGCATTTCCCCTCTCACCGCCTTAGAACTGATTAAAAAAGTTGTGCCTCTGGATTTCCCAGTTTTATATGATGGTGGTATTCGTCGTGGTTCAGATGTGTTTAAAGCGATAGCCTTGGGTGCATCTGCCGTATTAGTCGGCCGTCCCTGCATTTATGGTTTAGCTACAGCGGGCGCTTTAGGCGTTGCACATGTACTCAAAATACTGAAAGAAGAATTTGAGATTACGATGGCATTGATGGGAACAGCCACCGTCGATGAGATTAATAAAGATTATATTTTTCAAAAAAGCTAATTTTATAGAAAAATATTTTCCAGTAATGGCATCTTGACGCAAAAATAGGAAATTATTTCCGGAATATATGGACTAATATTTAGTTATACATTTACGAGCTTACGGTAAAGCTAAGTCATGTGAATCTTTACAGATTTATTTCGACTTTCGACTAAAGACTCCGAAATTAAACTTGTAAATTGCTAGAATAGACACAATCTATATAAGTAGTACCTTGCCGTTTATCCACGGTGCTATAAGGAGTTTTCACATGATGTTGGCAGATCCAAGCAAAAAATACCGTCGCATGTACCAACGTGTAGACTTACCAGACCGTCAATGGCCAAATAACGAAATCAATAAAGCGCCGATCTGGATGAGTACCGACCTTCGTGACGGTAACCAAGCGATCTTCGAGCCAATGAACATTGAACAAAAGTTCAAAATGTTCCAAATGCTTGTGAAAATTGGTTTCAAACACATTGAAATCGGCTTCCCTTCTGCATCACAAATCGACTTTGATTTCACTCGTTTGTTGATCGAAGGCGGTCATATTCCTGATGATGTGTACATCGAAGTTTTGGTTCAAGCACGTGATCATTTGATTCAACGTACATTTGAATCATTACAAGGTGCTAAACGTGCCATCGTGCATATCTACAACTCAAATTCTCCAACCTTCCGCAATAAAGTGTTGAATGTTGATGTTGCTGGTGCAAAACAATTAGCGATTAATGCTGCAACGAAAGTCAAAGAATACGCTGCAAAACAGCCTGAAACTGAATTTGTATTCCAATACAGTCCAGAGTGTTTTACTGCAACAGAATTAGAAGTGGCTAAAGATGCCTGTGATGCGGTAACTGAAATTTGGGAAGCATCTCCAGAGAACAAAGTGATTTTAAACTTGCCTGCAACGGTTGAAGTTTCAGGTCCAAATGTCTATGCCGACCAAGTGGAATGGATGCACCGTAATATTCAGCGCCGTGACGGTGTGATCATTTCTGTACACTGTCATAACGACCGCGGCTGCGGTATTGCCGCTTCTGAGTTGGCGATTATGGCTGGTGCTGACCGCGTCGAAGGCTGTGTGTTTGGCAACGGTGAACGTACAGGTAACGTCGACGTTGCAGCCATTGCATTGAATATGTATACCCAAGGTGTCGCGCCAAACTTAGATTTCTCAAACATTAACGAAATCATTTCAATCATTGAAGAATGCACAGGCTTGCCGGTACACCCGCGTCATCCGTATGCCGGTGATTTGGTCTTCACCGCGTTCTCTGGTTCGCACCAAGATGCCATTAAAAAAGGTTTCGAGTTCCAAAAGAACGAAGAAATGTGGGATATGCCTTATTTGCCAATCGACCCGAAAGACTTGGGCCGCGACTATGATGCGGTGATCCGTGTCAACTCACAGTCTGGTAAAGGCGGTATTGCGTACTTGTTAGAATCAAATTACAACGTGGTGTTGCCTCGCCGTATTCAAATTGAGTTCTCGCAAATCGTACAGCAAAAAACAGATGAAGACGGTACCGAGATTTCTGCGCAAGCGATCTGGTCATTGTTTAAAGACACCTATGTGGCGGCCAAAGATACGCATTATGCGGCGAAAAACTACCGCTTACATGATGAAAATGGCAAACAAGTCATTGAGCTTGATGTCGAAGTGAACGGTGAGATCCAGCAATTACGCGGTGAAGGCAACGGCCCAATCTCTGCCATCTTAAATGCCTTGCAGTTACCGATTGATGTCTTGAACTATGAAGAACGTAGCATCAGTTCAGGCGCACATGCTAAAGCCTTGGCTTTAATTGAGCTTCAAGTGAAAGGTACAGGTAAGTCTGCATTCGGCGCAGGTGTGCATGACAACATCGTGACCGCATCTATCGAGGCGATTATTGCCAGCACTAACCGTTTAATTGAACAAGGTGTTTTGAGTACTGAACAAGTGATTGCTGCTGCAGTCTAATTCAATGCTATAAATATCAAATAGCAATAAAATGACTTTAGAAGGATACCCTCAAGTGGTATCCTTTTATTATTCATACTAAAGATTTAAGGCGAATTATTCCTGTGTCTTTTCCAGCTGACTCAGTGGGCTTAGTTACCCCACAAAAGTTTATTTTTGAAGAGCCGTTAGAGCTCGAATGCGATCGCATACTCCCACGTTTTGAGCTCATGGTTGAAACTTATGGCGAACTGAATGCAGACAAATCCAATGCAATTTTGATTTGTCATGCACTGTCAGGCCATCACCATGCTGCAGGTTATCATCATGAAGATGACCGTAAGCCGGGTTGGTGGGATGCATGTATTGGACCAGGCAAAGCTATTGATACGTCAAAATTCTTTGTCGTAGCACTAAATAATATTGGCGGCTGTAGCGGTTCTACTGGACCGACCTCTCCAAATCCTGAAAATGACAATCGCCCTTATGGTCCTGATTTCCCATTAGTGACTGTCCGTGACTGGGTCAAAACCCAAGCCATGTTATCTGATCGTTTAGAGATTCAGCAGTGGTATGCGGTGATTGGCGGCTCTTTAGGGGGCATGCAAGCTCTACAATGGTCTGTGGACTATCCAGATCGTTTACAAAAGTGCGTGATTATTGCCAGTACACCAAAACTGTCTGCGCAAAACATTGCCTTTAACGAAGTGGCGCGTCAGTCGATTTTGTCTGACCCTGATTTCCATGATGGTCGCTATTTAGAAAATGACAGTTATCCTAAGCGTGGTTTGATCTTGGCCCGTATGGTGGGTCATATCACTTACCTCTCTGAAGAAGCCATGAAACAAAAATTTGGCCGTGACTTAAAGTCAGGTAAATTTATGTATGGCTTTGACGTCGAATTCCAAGTCGAAAGTTATTTGCGTTATCAAGGTGAGCAATTTAGCCGTAACTTTGATGCCAATACCTATTTGATCATGACCAAGGCTTTAGATTATTTCGATCCATCACGTGAATATGAGCAATCATTAAAAACCGCGATGTCTAAAACCAAGTGTCAATTTTTAGTTGTTTCGTTTACAACGGACTGGCGTTTTACCCCTGCTCGTTCGCAAGAAATTGTAGATGCATTAATTAGTAATCATAAGCCTGTGAGCTATGTGGATATTGATGCTGAACAAGGTCATGACTCTTTCTTGTTCCCGATTCCGTTATATGTGAAAAGCTTACGTGCATTCCTAGGCGGTGTAAAACACCTGCAAGAAACACCGAAGGAGACCAACTAATGCGTATTGATCATCAACTGGCTGAACGTTGGATTAAACCAGATTCAAGCGTACTCGATTTAGGGTGTGGTGACGGTGAACTGCTTGCACATATGAGCAAAAAGCACAATATTCGTGCATATGGCTTAGAAATTGATCAAGAAAAGATTGCAATTGCGGTCAGTCGCGGGTTAAATATCATCCAACAGGACTTGAACTTAGGTTTAAGTCGCTTTGCCGACCAGTCTTTTGACTATGTGGTTATGGCACAAGCCTTGCAAGCTGTAGATGCACCAGACGTTCTTTTAAGAGACATGGTGCGTGTGGGGAAACAGGCCATTATCACCTTTCCAAACTTTGCACATTGGAAGACTCGTTCTTTCCTTGCATTAAAAGGAATGATGCCTGTTTCAGACGCGTTACCCTATATGTGGTATAACACGCCCAATATTCATTTATGTACTTTCCGTGATTTTGAAGCGCTGTGTGCTGAAAATAACATCCGGATTATTAACCGACTTGCCGTGAATGGGGATCAACAAGATAGTTTACTGAGTAAACGTCTCCCAAATCTATTTGGTGAAGTCGCAATTTATCGAGTGAGCGCTCTATGAAAAAATTATTATTAAGCACGACGCTACTGATTGGACTTTTTAGCATACAAGCCCATGCGGATTATGTTGCTCCATCATCTTCAGTTTCTAGCCAAGCTGCACAATATTCAATTATGGATATTCACAGCTTAAGTAAAGCTGCTAAAGCAGGTCAGCCTGGTGCTCAGTTTTACTTAGGCACTAAATATCAACAAGGTAAAGACGTTGCAAAAGATGAACGTCAAGCTTTTGCATGGTACAAAGCTGCTGCCGATCAAGGTTTATCTGCAGCTCAGCTCAATGTGGGTCGTATGCTCGCTGATGGCATTGGGACTAAAAAAGATGAAGCGCTTGCTCGTCAATATTTCGAAAAAGCAGCCAGCCGTGGTGATAACCGCGCAAGCTTTAACTTAGCCATGATGGAAGAGCAAAAGAAAAACTACATGGGTGCATACCAATGGTATGAGCTTTCTACCCGTGATGGCATGCTCGACAACAAAGTGATTAGCTTGTCTGAAGGCAAAAAAACCGCTTTAGCAGCGAACTTAAGCCAAGACCAAATCCGTCAAGCACGTGACCGTGCGGACAAATGGATTCAAGCACAATAAGTTTTTGAATCTTAAAAAGCACCTTCGGGTGCTTTTTTATTGCCTGTCAGCCACAGCATCTTGTTAAAATAGCCTCAAATCTTGTTTTATGGTGAATATTCACATGGCTTCAACTGATTGGTTATCTCAAGGCACTTTGGTGCTTGCAAGTAATAACAAAGGCAAAATTGCAGAATTTGAAAAAATGTTTGCCGAGCTTAATCTTCCTGTTGAAGTGATTCCACAAGGTCAGTTGAACATTGAAGATGCCATCGAAGACGGTCTAAGCTTTGTTGAAAATGCCATTATCAAAGCGCGTCACGCATCGAAAATTTCAGGCAAGCCAGCCATTGCAGATGATTCTGGCATTTGCGTTCCTGTACTCGGTGGCGCACCAGGGATTTACTCTGCGCGCTATGCAGGTGAACATGGCAATGATGCCGCTAACAATGCCAAGTTGCTTGCTGACCTCAAACCACTCCGTAAAGAGGGTGAAGCCATCGAAGGGATGTTTGTATGTGTCTTGGCTTTGGTCCAACATGCAGAAGACCCACTCCCACAAATTTTCCAAGGGGTTTGGCGCGGTGAAGTGATGGAAGCAGCACGTGGTGAAAATGGCTTTGGCTATGACCCACTGTTTTGGCTGCCAGAACTGAATGTTTCTAGTGCTGAATTATCAAAAGAAGAAAAAAATAAAATCAGCCATCGTGGTCAGGCGATGAAATTATTTAAAGCAAGTTTGAAATAATTTAAATTGGAGTTAATCTTAATGCCAAAGATTAACTCCAATCCCTGAATAAAAATAGAATAATTATGGCACTTCAACCGATACAGATCATATGCAACGCATGTCATCACACCTCAACTGAAATCCCAACACGCTCTTTTCTTGGTTTTCAAAAAATAAGCTGCCCTCATTGCCATGTGCAACTAACCTACCCGCTCACCTCAGGCTTTCGTGCCACCTACGCTATTTTTGCAGTGTTGATCGTACTGTCGATCATGCTTAATCTGTCGCAAGGTCAGGTTGGATTTCCAGGCCTGATAGGTATCGCAATGATATACGCCCTCGTGCGTGATTGGCAGATTCGAAAACAGCCCAAGTAGTCGCCCTTTGCGGGCATCTATAATTCACTTTTCATTTTAAAGCGAAAAAAGATGCAAAATTAACCCATAAAAACTGACGACGATACAGCTCATAATCGTGCCTGAAGCAATATAACGTGCCGAAGTGCCTGTTCCTTGATAATGCGTTTCTAAAGCCACAATATTCGCTGCAGGGGGTAAGCAGAACAGCATAAACATCACCCCAATATATTTCTCGATCTGGGGAATCGGAAGAAAGGCATAACTCAAACTACAGATCACCGCGCCAACGGTAAGTTTCATCGCATAAATACGACTACTGTTCATCAGATCACGCCATTGTACCTTGGTTTGACGCAGCCACATGCCTAAGACACACATCCCTGTGAAACTCATTCCAATTTTTGCAGCTTGATAGAGCCAATCTAAGATCTGATGTTCTTCTAAATGCTGCAGTCCAACTATTCGACAGACACCTGCAATCATCAAGGCAAATACAGGCGGTGACATCGCCACTTTTTGCATCACGCTCGACCATGGGAGTTGGGCTGAACTGACGGCTGTCACGGCCCACATATTGCCAAAGATAGAGCCACCGACATACAGAGCCACCATCGCTGCACTAATTTCAGGGCCAAAAAGTGCTAATGCAAAAGGAAAACCCAGCCAAGCCAAGTTCAAATAACTGACACACAAGGCACGTAAACTATCTTTTAACAGCCAGCGAAATAAATAAAACATCAGCACGGCAACACTAAAGCTAAAGAGCATGAGTGCTAAACTGCCTGCTTGATAGAACACCATGTTGTAGATGATCACGGCTGGAATAAAACAGCGTGCAAGTAAGCTAGAGAAAATCGATTTGAGCGATGATGTTCCTGATAATGATGCCAATCCGAGGCCACTTAAAAAACCCAATATCGGAAGAAGAAACGCCACTACACCACCCTCACTGCTCAATCTATGCATAGTAACACTGAACATAAGCTTCGCGGCTGTCTTTAAACTGCAACATCTTGGTCACTTCACTGTCATCTACAACTGCTGAAATGTTGTGCAGACCAACAAGAGGATAACAAGATGGCTGGACTATCGATTTGGCATGTACTGATTTTTGCAATTGTGGTGATTTTACTCTTTGGTACATCAAAACTAAAAAACTTGGGCAAAGATGTCGGCGGCGCGGTCAAAGATTTCAAAAAGTCGATGCGTGATGAAGACGCAGCAAACACACAGCTTAATGAGCCTCGCACGCTAGAGCATGAAGCTCAAAATAAAACCAATTCCTCAGTTCAAAGCTAAGGAGTTGTCATAATGCTTAATATTGGTATTAGCGAATTACTGGTGTTCAGCATTATTGCGCTGATCGTACTCGGCCCGGAAAAACTGCCTGAAGGTATCCGCTTTGCAGGCAAATGGTACGGGAAAGTTAAACGACTGATCAGTAACGTGCAAACAGATATTGACCGTGAACTTCGCATGTCCGAACTTCGTGAAGAAATGCAAAAAGAAATGCAACGTATTCAACAGCTCGAAGCGCGTATGCAGGCTCAGATGAATGAATTGCAACAAACGCAACACCCCATAGAACAGACTGCGCAAAAACAACAAGAAGCAGTCCTACCTGACAATAAAAATTTATCCCCACGTTATCAGTACATCGAACGTGGTCAGAGCACGATATTTGCCGTGGTTACACCCCAAATGAAAATAAAGCACGAAATTAAAACAGATCAAGCTCCTGTATTAAGTTCGACCGATGCATTAGCAGAATATCAGGTGGCCGTATGACAGATCTTTCACTGAATAATTCACAGAACACTGTGCCTGATTTGGAAGAAATGCCGATCACCAAACATTTGGTGATTTTGCGTCGGCATTTGATCAAAATTACAGGGCTTATTTTGATTCTGTTCTTTTGTTTATTGCCCTTTGCCAATCAAAGCTATCAATTGATGTCAGAGCCTCTGCGTGCGCAGTTGCCGATGACCTCATCCATGATCGCAACGGATGTGACCGCCACCTTTATGGCGCCGTTTAAGCTGAATTTCTTTGTCGCGCTAATGCTCGCGATGCCCTTCGTGATTTATCAACTTTGGGCCTTCATCAAACCTGCACTGTATGAAAAAGAGCGGCATTTGGCGATGCCCTTATTATTCGGCAGTATCGTCCTCTTCTATGCCGGAATTGCCTTTGCCTATTGGGTTGCCCTACCATCCATCCTGCATTTTTTTATGAGTGTTTCCCCTGAAACAGTCGCCCCAATGACGGACATCAATAGTTATTTAAGTTTCTGCTTAAAGCTTTTTTTGGTGTTTGGACTGACCTTTGAGATTCCGATCATCACATTAATTTTGATTTTAATCGGGGTGGTATCTACTCAAACCTTGGTGGAGAAGCGTCGTTTTATTATCGTCGGCTGTTTTTTTGTCGCCATGTTTGCCACGCCACCCGATGCGCTTTCGATGATCATGCTGGCCATTCCCATGTGGATGCTGTTTGAGCTGGGTTTGTTCTTTGGCAAGCTGATTGAAAAACGACGTGCAACTACAACTTAAATAGACTGATGTTTAGACAATTTTGGTGAGTTTTACACCTAAGAGGCTGAGATAGCCTCTTTTTTTATGCGCCCATTTAATGTTTTGCAATTTTCACGCAGCGAAATCTAAACGCCTATTTCATCAGTTTGCAACATTAGCTTCAAAGCATTGTCATATTTTATCGATAGTTTTATGTGATCAACTTTTACCCAGCACACCTTTGCCAGGATTTAAATTCATGACAAACATGCCATATAACGAAGATCAAGAACTTGATAACAATACTTCGGATAACCTTCATTTTCGTGACATTTTAGAACAACGCATCAGCCGTCGTAGCTTGATTACCAAGACTGCGAGTGGTGCAGTCGCACTTGCATTGGCATCTTCATTAACGGGGTGTAATGATGACAATGACTCAGATTCAAATAGCAATACCAAACCACCAGTTACCGATCCAAATCAAAAACCGACCAAATTCAATTTCACACCAGTGAAAAAGAATTTAGACGATATCGTGACCGTTCCTGAAGGCTATCAAGCGCATGTGCTATATGCGATGGGTGACTCGATTAACCCTGCATACCCAGCGTGGGATGATAACAATGTTCCTTCTGGCCCGAGCTTCCAATTCCGCTCTGGTGACTGCCATGACGGTATGAGCTTCTTTGGTTTAAATACCACCTCTGGACGTTATGATGCCAAGCAGTCTGACCAAGGTTTGTTGGTGATGAACCATGAATACATCAATCCGACCTTCTTGCACCCGCAAGGCCCAACCAAAGTAGAAGGTCGTCGCCCTGAAGATGAAGTCATCCGTGAAGTCAATGCACACGGTGTTTCTATCATTCAAATTGAAAAAGACAGTAAGACTCAAGCTGTCAAACTGGTACAAAACTCACCTTTCAACCGTCGTATCACAGCATCGACCGTAATGGACTTTAAAGGCCCTGTTGCAGGCTCAAGCTTAGTTTGCACGAAATTTTCAACCAATAGCCAGCAAACCCGTGGTACACACAACAACTGTGGTAATGGTTATACCCCTTGGGGCACTTACCTGACGACAGAAGAAAACTTCATTGGTTACTTCGCTCGTGCGAAAGCAGATGATGCCAAACGTAGTCCTGCTGAAATTGTGGCACTCAACCGTTATGGCCTAAAAGCGGGTGCAAACTCACGCTATGGTTGGGAAACGGCGATTGGAAGTAATGAGTCACAAGATTTATATGACCGTTGGTCAGCGAATGTTACCGGTACTCAGGCAGCAGAAGATTATCGTAATGGTCCAAACACCTTTGGTTGGATTGTCGAAATCGACCCATTTGACCGCCGTGAAAACCCCGTAAAACGTACAGCACTGGGTCGCTTTGCACATGAAGACTGCCGTGCAAGTCGCTTACGTGAAGATGACAACCTTGCGTTTTACATGGGCGATGACTCGCGCGGTGAATACATCTATAAATTTGTATCCGACCAAAAATGGAATAAAAAAGATGTCAACGGTGGCTATGCCGCGGGCGACAAATACATGAACAACGGTAAGTTATACGTTGCCAAATTTAACAATGATGGCAAAGGTCAATGGATTGAATTGAGCTATAACGTCAATGGTTTAAACCAAAGCAACAGCGTGTATCCTTTTAGCTCACAAGCAGATGTGCTGACCTTCGCACGTCTTGCCGCAGATGCTGTCGGTGCTACCAAAATGGACCGTCCTGAATGGGTCGCTGTGCATCCAGACAATGGTGAAGTCTATGTGACCCTCACCAATAACTCGAACCGTGGTACGACGCATGCACTAGATGCTGCCAACCCACGTAACTACACCGACCCTGAAGGTGGTAAAGGCAACGTCAACGGTCATATTATCCGTTTCCGTGAAGATGGTGATACAACCACAGCACTCAGCTTTACTTGGGATATCTACCTGTTTGGTGCTGAAGCAAAAATGGCGAGCAACATTAATTTATCTGGTTTAAATGACAACAATGACTTGTCATCACCCGATGGGATGTGGTTCGACCCACGTGGTGTGTTATGGATTCAAACCGATGACGGTGCTTATACCGATACCACCAACTGTATGATGCTTGCTGCGCTTCCGGGTCAAGTCGGTGACGGTACGAAAGCCACGACCTCATCGGGTCAAGAAACCATTGTGGGGGCAAAACTGAATGACGAAAACTTACGTCGCTTCCTGACTGGACCAAAAGAGTGTGAAATCACAGGTGTGACGATGACACCTGACTACAAAGCGATTTTTATCAATGTGCAACATCCCGGTGAAGATTCAGCATCCTATTCTGAACCGACCAGCCACTGGCCTGCATCACAAACCAATGCAGCAGCGACTTCACGTCCACGTTCTGCAACCGTTGTCATCACCCGTAAAGATGGTGGTGTGATTGCTGGCGAAGCGGTAGAACAAGCTCAGCCAACACAAAAAACCGCATAAAACACCTTTAAAAAATAAGCCGACGAATCGTCGGCTTATTTTATACCTTTAAATGCACTTCTATCTGGGTGATCTGTCCTTGTTGCTCACCGTGTTGCTGTTTTTCTTGCCAATGCCACTGTGAATCCCGCATACACAATAAATTTGAACAGCGGGTGCCATACACCGGACTTTGAATAAAGGTTGAAGACAGCAAATGTTCCATTTCCGCCTGAATCCCAGTATTGGGTAACAATGCTGGAATGATTTTACGTTCATCTTCCAAAATATCCCACGCAGCGGCGTCTATGTCCGCCTGTGGTTGCTGGCTTTGTAGCATCGGTAAAAATTCTTGCGTGAAGCGTTTGCGTAAATGTCGGGTCTTTTCCCAATGTTCAGTCATTAAACCATTGGATGTGACATACACACCTTTGGCTAAGACTTGTGGTGCTTCACCGCGATTACTCATATAAACGGCTTGAGTGGCATCGCCAACGAATAAATTAAAGCCGGCATAATTACATTGGATTTGTTCAAGTGCATGCGCAAAACGAATGGGCGTTTGCTCAGATTCTAAAAATTGCTGAATCAAAGCGCCACGTGAAGTGGGATATGTGGTCTGATCACGACCATCACGAAAATTGGTCACAATCGCCCAACGCCCTTGAGCGGTTATCCCCATCCATGTTCCACCAGACTGTAAGTCTTGCCCTGCAATAATCGGACTATCTACCCATTGCTTTAGACCTGCCGTCGGTCGATGATAAAACTCATCACGATTCGAAATCAGGCAGAGTGGCATGTCATCCAAGACCTGCCAAGCAAAAGCCACAATGCACATATTCAACTCTCAATATCTTTACACATTGAATGTACAACATTTTTCAGCACATTCAGCTAAAATCTGTGCAAAACATAATGACAAGGAACAGCGATGCTGACATATCCAAATATCGACCCTGTGGCGATATCACTGGGGCCACTACAAGTTCACTGGTATGGTCTGATGTATTTATTGGCCTTTTTATTTGCATGGGGCTTGGCAACCTACCGTGCAAAACAACGTGACGGCTGGAACGCAGAAATGGTCTCTGACCTGATTTTCTACGGTGCATTGGGTGTCGTGATTGGTGGACGCTTTGGCTACGTCTTCTTTTATGGTTTCGATCAATTCCTTGCCAACCCACTGTGGCTATTCCAAGTTTGGACAGGTGGCATGAGCTTCCATGGCGGTTTCCTTGGGGTCATGATTGCCATGTTACTGTGGTGCAAGAAATATAAAATGACCTGGTTCCAGACCCTCGACTTTATTGCACCCTGCGTTCCGACAGGCTTGATGTTTGGTCGTATTGGTAACTTTATTGGTGGCGAACTGTATGGTCGTGCAGTGACCGATCCTAATTTTGCTTTCGGCATGATCTTCCCGACCGATCCACTTCAGTTGGTGCGCCATCCGTCGCAACTCTATCAAGCCCTCTGTGAAGGTTTAATTCTGTTTATCGTGCTGTGGTGGTTTAGTTCAAAACCTCGTCCACGTTATGCCGTTTCAGCCTTGTTCCTCATCGGATATGGAATCGCACGCTTCACCGTTGAATTCTTCCGTGAGCCGGACAATGGTCAACTGTTCATCGGATGGATGAGTAAAGGTCAGTTCCTGACAGTTCCGATGATTCTGATTGGACTATGGATGATGTGGTATGCCTACCAGAAAAAAATCTATGACTGGGGTCCACAAAAAAATCATTAATATTTTATAATTGTCTTTAAGCAAGCGAGGTCTAAGCCTCGCTTTTTTATGCGCTGAAATTTATCCCTTCATACGTATTTACTGCACATGAAGTGACTGAATTAGACAACTGATCTGTGCTAAAGTTTATTCAGCTTATTTTTAAACTATCGATCCATGCTTGAATTTTGGTTTAACCCCAGCGTTTCTGTACTTAAAAAAATCTTGTTTTTTATTGCGATGGTCGTACTGACCAGTGTTCTGTATTGGATGGAACCCCTAACACTTCAAGCCATTCTAATGTTCATGGGTACAGGCGTCATTTTCCTGATTTGTCGTTATTGCAAGATTCATTTTGCAGCAAAAAACCCAACAGGTTTGCTCTATCGTTTATTGACCTGGATACCGATTGCACTGCTGTTAGCATTGGTTTTTATCAACATGAATAAGGGTGAAATTTTGATTCCGGGTGCTCAAGGCATTGGCTTTATGGCTTTGGCGATCTGCCTGCTCTCCCCGATTTCTCTACTGAATAAAAACGAGAAAACTTCACCCCAAGGTAAAGTTTAAATGCTGACGTTTTGGTACTCTGAGCGCTGTAACCGACAAATCAAGCTCTTCATTTGTATCAGTACCTGTGTGCTTATTTTTCTATGCGCTGAACAAAAACAACTTGATCCCCGCTTTGCGGGCATAAGTTTAGCGATTGGTTTGATGATTGATCTGCTTTATAAGCTCAGACAAGACAAACTAAAAACACTGTCTCCGTCATTAAAATGGGGTTTGGCTAGTTTGCCAATTTTATGTTTAGTGTGCTTAATTTATTTTCTACCCAATGAGCAACGCTGGATTTTAGCGCTGCAATGTATGGGCTTTGCGGCAATTGGATTATTTATCGTCTCGATCTACAGTCAGCGTGCAAAAAGGTTTGAAGACTAACCTTTTTGCAGCCATGGGCTGTTAATCCGCTAAGCGGTAATAGCTGTATTTCACATTTGGAGTTCGATAGACCGCATAACCCGCTTGACGATAATCAGACACCCAATCCTTACCTGAATATGCTGCGATATGACCATAACGGCTACTTTGATTGCGGTCGATAATATAAATATCGCCTTTCTTTGGTCGATCAAACGCTAAATTAATTTTTTGATAACCAATTTTTTGTAATGTGCTGCCCCAATCTGCTGCGGCAACGGGGTGACCGTTAAAACGTGCCCCTGCGGACTCAAGTGCTAAACGAACACTGCGGGCACATTTCTGAGTACTTCTTTGGCGGGTAATGCCTTGTAAAAATCCAGTCAAACGATCGATATCGATACGCTGACCATTGCGGGATACCACATTTTTAGTCGCTGCTTTTTGAGTGGTATTGGACTTGCCCGTATTTTTACTCGCCTGAGAACGAATTATGATATTTGCCTGAACTGGAGCATGCACTTCACTCAAGTTTACATTGTGATCATAAGCCATTCTTTAACCCACACTCCCGCCTGTATTTAGGCATTCAAAAATTTTAACGAGGGTGATAGTACCGCGTAAATTATGTTTTTTCATGTAAAAAATGTAAGATTTCTTAAACAAATCTTCACATTTAAATACGATCGTCTATTTTTAATTCAATTGGATTTATTTTTGATATCAAACTCTTAATCAAAAATAGCAGCCCAAAACCACCTCTTTAAAATGAGAAAAATCACGTGTATTTTTTTAATCAAACTTATCTGTATTTTTTTCAACGCTGCGAATGTAACATCGCTCAATATATAAACAATAGAGCTTAAGTTTTCTAAGCTCATGCTTGATTTAACAGACATATTGTCTCGTTAACACTTGATGTAATTGTTATAAATAGGCGTCTTCAGCCCAGACAACTCAGCGCTTGTTGCCTGCAAAATTTGGTCATCACCCAATAAACACCGTATGTTTTGGATTTTTTAAACCTGACTATATTCAAGCGCCCATCACAGTTCCTTCCACACGCAAAACAAGCTAATATGTGCCACAAGAAATTTAGCAAATTATGAGAGAGACATGCGCCAGTATTTAGACCTTTTACAACACATTCTCGACAACGGCGGCGACAAGGGCGACCGTACGGGTACGGGAACACGTTCTGTATTTGGTCATCAAATGCGCTTCGATCTTTCTCAAGGTTTCCCTTTACTCACCACCAAGAAAGTTCATTTCCGCTCTATCGTGATTGAACTGTTGTGGTTCCTTAAAGGCGATACCAATGTTCAATATTTGCAAGACAACAAAGTCTCGATTTGGGATGAATGGTCTACAGCAGAACAAACTGCGCGTTTTGGTCGTCCTGCTGGCGAATTAGGTCCTGTTTACGGTCATCAATGGCGTAATTTCGGTGCAACCAAAAAAGCCGATGGCCTATATGAACAAGATGGTTTTGACCAAATTAAATGGTTGGTCAATGAAATCAAAACCAATCCTAACTCTCGTCGTCTAATCGTGTCGGGTTGGAACCCAAATGAGGCAGGTAATGTTGCATTGCCACCATGCCATACCTTGTTCCAATTTTTTGTCCAAAACGGAAAATTATCCTGCCAATTATATCAACGTAGTGCTGACGTTTTTTTGGGTGTGCCGTTTAACATTGCCAGCTATGCCCTGTTAACACATATGATTGCGCAAGTTTGTGGTCTAGGTGTAGGCGACTTCGTTTGGACCGGTGGGGATACACATTTATATGCCAACCATTTCGAACAAGCGCAGTTGCAATTGACACGTGAACCAATGGGTCTGTGCCAATTAAAACTCAATCCTGAAATTACCGATCTTTTCGATTTTAAATTTGAAGATATTGAAATCGT
The DNA here is from genome assembly GCF_013419235.1 of Acinetobacter sp. YH12098. NCBI lineage: Bacteria > Pseudomonadati > Pseudomonadota > Gammaproteobacteria > Moraxellales > Moraxellaceae > Acinetobacter > Acinetobacter sp. YH12098. The sequence continues at coordinate 15,566 of NZ_VPAO01000035.1, read as the reverse complement.
AGGTTATGAATCACATCCTGCGATTAAAGCCCCTGTTGCGGTTTAATTTTTAGAAATCCCAAGTGAAAAGCAAAATCCCGCTTTACCTCAAGCGGGATTTTGCATTCTAATAGACGGCAAATATTTCGGCTATTTGAGTTCAAACTATGGCATTTCAAAATTTAGAAATCGTGCACGTTGTCGCTATGGATCAGCAGCGCTGCATTGGTAAAGGGAATGATTTGCCGTGGCATATATCTGCCGATTTACAGCACTTTAAAGCCATCACTCAAGGCGGTGTAGTGGTCATGGGACGCAAAACCTTAGAGTCTATGGGACGTACCCTTCCGAAGCGTGTCAATTGGGTAATTACACGAGATAACACTTGGTCATTTGAAGGCACCAAAGTCGCATATAGTATCGACGAGGCATTAACGCAAGCTGTTGCTGATGTTGCAAGTTCAGAAAAACCAACGAGTTTGTTTATTATTGGTGGTGGTGAAATTTTTAAGCAAACCATCGGCATTGCAGACCGTTTAGAACTCACGCATGTTGAACTGGATGTTCAAGGTGATGCGCATTATCCTGAAATTCCTGCGGACTTTCAAAAAGTGGCGTCAGAACAACATATCGACGACAAAACTGGGATTGCTTTTGAGTTCGCAACTTACCGAAAATAAAGAAAAATCTTAAGCTAAAAGAAAAATATGCAACAGAGTGACCAACAAGCAATGTTCAAAAAAATAGGGCGAAGTATTCTTCATGCTCTATTTAGTGTGTTTGTCCTCTGTTCTTCGATTTGGCTCTGTGCCGCCTTGTGGATACAGCAACCGGCAGGCTGGTTAGGCAGCCGCATTATCATTGGAATCTGGATTGCTTTTGCCCTGAGCATTTTAGGCATCTATATTACCCAACACTTTTTTAGCCGTCGTAAAGATGTCTTAATTTATATTATGGGCTTTATTTGCGGTCTATTTTGGTATTTTGGCATGGAAGCGCGTCAAGATCGTGAATGGAATCCTGAAGTAGCTGAAATTCTACATTATGAAAAGCAAGGTAATCTCGTCACCTTACACAATGTGCGTAATTTCGACTGGCATGCCGATGGTAGCTTTACCCCGCGTTGGGAAACTCGCCAATATGACCTGAGTCAAATCAATGGCGTCAACATCATTACCTCGTATTGGATGGGGCCACAAATTGCCCATACACTGGTCACTTTTGATTTTGCTGACCGACCACCGCTGACGTTTTCGATTGAAATTCGCAAAGAGAAAAATGAAGAATTCTCTGCGATTGGTGGTTTTTTCCGTAAATATGAACTGAGCCTCATTGCATCAGATGAAAAAGATATTATCTATACCCGCAGCAATACACGCGGAGAACAGGTCTATTTCTTCCCCGTAAACATGCCAAAATCTGAAATGCAGGCGCTGTTTATTGAATATCTACATAAAGCCGATGAACTGCAGACTCAACCCAAATGGTACAACACACTCACTAGTAATTGTACAACACTGGTGTTTGACATGATTCAAGCGGTTTCCAAACATCAACTTCCAACCGATTACCGCTTATTTGCATCCGGTTATTTGCCGAATTATTTGCACGACCTCCATGCCATAGACCAAAATTGGGATATGAAAACATGGTATCAAAAAGCCCATGTTAACCCCCGCGTCTCTCAAATTAAGCAACTGAGCAGTGAACAATATTCGAAGTTAATCCGACAAGGTTTGCCGCATTCACAGTCTAATCCAAGCGCCAATCAATTGTAATTCTTAAATATTGATACAAATATGGCTAGCTTATCTGTGCGATATTTGCTTAGATAATTGAAATGCTTCCACGGGGAAATTCCGATGCTAAAACAAATATTTGTTGCTGCAACTTTGGTTTCAACTTTAGTGGTGACAGGCTGTGAAAGCATGCCTGCACAAGACAACACCATAACTGAAAATTTAAACCTATTACAAAACCGTACTTGGATTGCCACTCAGATTGGCAACACCCCAATCAAAACAGCATCCAATGCGCATAATATTCCAAGCATTCAATTCGATGCGGCTTCAAAACGTGTCTCAGGTGCAGATGGCTGTAATCGTATAATGGGCGGCTATAATGCTGGCAAAGACACCATAACGTTTGGCCCGATTGCAGCGACACAGATGGCTTGTCTCAATAACAATGGGCTAGACCGACAGTACCATGCAGCACTCGAAAAAGTAACGCATTATCAAGTGTTTGGAAAAACATTGAAATTACTAGACCGTCATGGCAATTTATTAATTCAATATGAAAGCGCTGTTCAACCGCGTTAAATCATTTTAAAAGTCTGCTTCGGCAGACTTTTTTATTCACTGTTCAGTCATGCCAGAGACATTTAATGCACATAAACTAGTGATTAGTATACAGACGTACATTGCAGTTTTTAGCTATAACCCCATATTAAACATCAGGGAACAAAATAGGATTTCACTATGCAACAAGCGGTATTTGGTGGTGGGTGCTTTTGGTGTGTAGAAGCAGTTTTTCTACAACTAAAGGGCGTGCAAACAGTCGTCAGTGGTTATGCAGGGGGAGTTACTCAGCATCCAAGCTATGAGCAAATTTGTGAGGGGAATACCCAACATGCAGAAGTCATTCAGATCAATTTTGATGACAGCCAAATCAGTTTTAGCCAATTGCTGGATGTATTTTTCGCAACCCACGATCCAACCACGCTGAACCGTCAAGGCAATGATGTCGGCACACAGTATCGCTCAGTGATTTTCTATCAGGACGAATCACAAAAGCAAATCGCTGAGCAACGTATTGAAGAATTAAAAGCTGAAGGCGTCAATATCGTGACTGAACTGAGTCCAATGCCGACCTTCTACCCTGCCGAAGAATATCATCAGAACTTCTTTGCGCGTAACCCAAACCAAGGCTACTGTAATTTTTCAATACCACCTAAACTCATGAAATTACGTAGCAAATTTCAAGACCTACTCAAATCTGAGTGATCTAATTAAACAGCATCTATTTTCAAAATAGAGACATAAAAAAAGCGACATTTCAGTCGCTTTTTTTTAGTTATCTTTGCTCAGTGCTTAGTTATCACTGGCAAAGGCGATATCGCTGAGTCCGGCTCCACTCGCACGCGACATCACTTGTGCAACTGTGTCATAACGTGATTCTTTATCGGCTTTTAATACCAATGCAGGTTTACGCTCTTGCTGACCAGCTGTATTTAGACGACTTTCTAAATCTTCGAGCGTGACAATATCACCATTCCAAGCGATATCACCCGCTGAGTTAATGCTGATGGTTACGCTTTCAGTTGGCAGATCAATCACTTCTGCAGTCGTTTGTGGCAAGGTTAATGGAATTGATGGGTTGGCAACAGTCGCAGTCACCAAGAAGATGATCATCAATACCAACATAATATCGATGAGCGGAATGAGATTCATCTCATTCATGCCAGCATCGTTGTCTTCACCCAATTGAAAAGCCATTAAGCTTGACCTCCAGCTAAACTTTGCTGTGCAGTTTTCACGTCTTCTTTCTTCGCTGCAGATTCTTGTTGCAACATCGTGTCAATCAATAAACCATGTGCTTGATCTTGCAATTCATTCGACAGTGTACGGTTAAAACGAACACAAATGTTATAAGCCAATACCGCAGGAATCGCCACAGCCAAACCAAGACCGGTCATGATCAAGGCTTCACCAACTGGTGTTGCCACTTGCGCTAAACCCGCTTGACCGCTTTTACCCACTGCTACAAGGGCATGAAAAATACCCCATACTGTACCGAACAAACCTACGAACGGTGCAATTGAAGCAATCGTACCCAATACAGATACGCCTTTTTCAGCATTAGCTTTTTCTACCGAAATTTGACGTAGTAATGCTTGTTCAGCCACAGCCTTACGTTGTTCAAAAGCCAAAGGAGCAAATTTCGCTTTCAGTTTGCTTAGTGCATCTGCAAGGTGGTTATACGCCACTTGTTTGAGCTGACGTGTGCCCATAATACGAAGAACGAAGATCGTCCAAGTCGCAATCGACATTGCAAGTAACACGAAATACAGTGTTTTGCTGACTGCATCTGCATGTTGCCAATAAACTGAAAAGTTCATATTCGAACTCCTAATGGGTTAGCCGGAATCTTAATTAAGTTTAAAGTTAAATGGTTGATCAACTCGCGTCGGAGTTGCCACACCATTATCAATATATTTGGATAAACGCGCACGCTTCACTGCTGCAGTCACTTTACGGTTCACAGCAGCGCCACAAGTCGAGTTTTTAATGGTTGCTGATTCGATTTTACCTTCAGCACTTGCTGCAATCGCAACTTCAACTGTACACGACGCTTTTAATTCACCATCTTCAAATTGAACATTCGGTTTCTTAATCCAACTGACACCATTACCGATGCTGACTGTTTTAGGTGTCGGTGGCGCAGGTGGTGCTGGAGGCGCAGGTGGTGGTGCAACAGGTGCCGGAGGTGTTGGTTCAACACGAACGACTTTCGTTTCAGACACCACAGTTGAAACAACGGGTGTTGGTGGTACGTTCTTGACCGCTTCAACAGTTGGTTTCGGCGCATCTTTCTTTTTCACCTGTTCCACTTTTTCCACTTTCTTCGGTGGTGGTGGTAACGGCTTATCTACAATTTTAACTTCTTTTGGCTTTGGTGGCTCTTTCTTCGGTTCTGGTTTTGGCTTGGGAGGTTCAGGTTTTTTCTCTTCAACAATCTTCACAAAACGAACTTTAATCGGATCTTTTTCAATCGGTTTAAGTTCTGGTGCTTTCATATTGCTGACCGCCCACAATACTCCCATATGCCCTACCACAACAGCGAGAAGCGCAGTAATGATTTTCTTTTTCATCGGGTTAGGTGATTGCATCATTGGAGCGGGAGATTGACTCATTAAACTCAGTTACCTTGAAGAAGCGATTGCATTTATTTTGTCAAAAATACAATCATGCTCATCGGTTAGCACAATTAAAGTACGGCAATAATAAATGAGAAGTGTTTTCATTTGCAACTATTAATTCGTCAGTTTTAATGACTTTTTTTAATCATAATATAAAAAAGGCATACCTAAAGTATGCCCTTTTATTCAAAAATTTATCTCGTTTTATTGAAATACAACAGTTTTATTACCATCGACAATAATACGATCTTCAAGATGCCATTTGACTGCACGTGCGAGTACATTACGCTCTACGTCCTGACCTAACTCGCGCAATTGTTCAACGGTAAAGTCGTGACTTACACGCTCTACGTCTTGCTCAATAATCGGCCCTTGGTCAAGATCAGCAGTTACATAGTGCGCTGTTGCACCAATCAGTTTCACGCCTTTTTCATGCGCTTGCTTATATGGGTTCGCACCAACAAAGGCTGGGAGGAATGAATGGTGAATGTTGATCACTTTCATTTCCCATTTTTGAACAAATTCTTCGTCTAAAATTTGCATATAACGAGCAAGAACGAGTAAATCATTGCCTTGCATCAACTGATCAATTTGCTCATAAGCTTCACGTTTGTTTTCTTTATTCACAGGAACAACTTCAAACGGAATACCGAAATTTTCTACAGATTCACGTAAAGCATCGTGGTTAGACACGACTTTGGTGATTTCACATGGCAAACCACCACGTGCATGACGCCACAACAGTTCAAGCAATGCATGGTCAACTTTAGACACCAAGATACCGACTTTCTTCACATCACTGACTAAAGCTAAACGCCAGTGCATGTTGTAACGCTCAGCAACATTGCTCGCAAATGTTTGAGTTAGACTTTCTTTACGGCTTTGTAAATTGTCCAATTCAAACTCAACACGCATGAAGTATCGCCCCCCTTGAGCTTCAGTCGCGTATTGATCAAGTGCGGTAATATTTGCTCCCTGATGATACAAAAAGCTCGATACAGCTTGCACAATCCCTGGTTTATCTTCACAGGTAATGAGTAAGCGTGCTGTGTTAGCGGTCGACATATTCATGTTGGTTTATATCACTAATCAGTTAAATTGAAAAAAGAGCCGAGTATTCTAACGCTTTTTAAAGCCAGACTAAATAGTCTTATTCAGTAACCTGATGCTTTGCGTTTGAAAGACTTGCAAATAAGTCCGACGGCCCTAAAGTATCGAGCAGTCGCTCATAGGTTTCACGGCTTTCACCACGTAGATATGCACCTTCTAAGAACACCATTTGTCGCAGTGCTTGCCACACCCACTTTTCTTCCAAAGTGTTGGAGTCGGTAATATGGCCCGACATATAAAGGAAGTTGGTCCAGTTGGTCAGCACGATCCACAAGTTAATGGTTAAGGCCTCAATTTCAGAATCGGTCATCTGCATTAAGCCTGCATCGACAAAGGCACGATAAATTTTCTGCCCTTGTTGCATAACTTGACCGGCAAAACGTGGATACATTTTGCGGAAATCTTCATTATTTTCGACCAAGTGATAAACATCACGATGTAAAAAGCGATAAGCCCATAATTGGCTACTTAACACTTGGAAATAGCGAATTTTATCATTGGCATCAAGCTGACGATCATCAGGAAGCGCTAACATTTCTAGCGTTTCATGCTGATATTGCTCCATTAATTCCTTAATAATTTCACTTTTATTTCGGAAATGGTAATACAAGTTACCTGGGCTCATTCCCAGTTCAGCAGCAATATGATTGGTTGTCACTGAACGCTCGCTACGCTCATTAAACAACTGCAAACTCAGCTGCAAAATACGTTCTTTCGTTTTTAAGGTTTTGGTGTGAGACATCCTAAAACAACCATTTATTTCAAAGCATTAGAACACTAACACATAAAGTAACTTGACTATTTAGAGTATTTGCTCTAAAAATTAATTAATCGCTAATTTGGATATGGTCGTGCGACATGAATAGTCAGACAAAAACAACTTCAATGACACCACATTCTTTTGATCACCAGCATCTCAACAATATGTTGGAACAGCAGAAACAAGCGTATTTACGTTACCCATTGCCTACAGCGAAGGAACGTATTGACCGTTTGGCTCGGCTTAAGCGTATCTTAGTTAAGTATCAAGATCAATTTGCTGATGCAATTAATCAAGACTATGGTAACCGTTCTATCGGTGAAACCAAGATTGGTGAGTTACTCACATGTCTTGAGCACATCAAATATTATAGCAAGCATTTGACAGACTGGATGAAACCATCCAAACGCCATGTCGGAATTATTCACCAACCTGCAAAAGCATGGGTGCAATATCAACCGCTTGGTGTCGTCGGCATTATTACGCCATGGAACTACCCACTGCTTCTTTCTATAGGCCCACTGATTTGTGCTTTGGCTGCGGGCAACCATGCCATGATCAAAATTTCGAGTGCCTCTGCGGCATTCGGTGATGTGCTAGAAAAAGCTCTCGCAGAAGCATTTCCTCAAGAATTGGTCGCAGTCGTCAACGGTGGTGGCCCAATTTCAGATGCGTTTAGTCACCTTGCCTTCGACAAAATGATTTTTACTGGCTCGACCAATGTCGGTAAAACCGTCATGGCGGCAGCGTCTGAAAACTTAGTTCCGGTGATTTTAGAATTAGGCGGAAAGTCACCTGTATTGGTTCATCCGTCTATTGACCTTGCAGATGTCGCACAGCGTCTTGCGGTTGGTAAACTTTGGAATGCAGGTCAAACTTGTGTTGCACCTGACTATGTGTTCTTACCTCGTGGTAAAACAGCTGAATTTTTAGATCACTATAAAGTGTGCGTTGAAGCCATGTACCCAAGTATTGCCCAAAATCAGGACTACACCTCGATTATTAATGACAAGCAGTACAACCGCCTACAAGGTTATTTAGAAGATGCGCGTGATCAAGGCGCACAAATCATCAGTTTTAACCCACAAAATGAAGATGTGGACGCTGTACGTAAAATTGCACCGACTGTTTTAACGGGTGTCACTCCAGACATGCAAATTATGCAGCATGAAATTTTCGGTCCGATCCTTCCGATCATGGAATATGATCAAATTGACGAGGTTATTGCTTTTATTAATAGCCGTCCTCGTCCACTTGCTTTATACTATTTCGACTTTGATCAGGCACGTGCCGACTATGTCGCAACACGTACCCATTCAGGACATTTCGGACAAAACACGGTATTAACCCATGTTGCTCAAGATGACCTGCCGTTTGGCGGTGTGGGGGCTTCGGGTATGGGGAAATATCATGGTCCAGAAGGTTTCTTCAGTTTGTCGCATGAACGCTCGGTGATGTCGAATCCAAAACTCTATAGTTTGAAATTCATTCTTCCACCGTTCAATAAGCCGATCCACAAACTGATTTCGAAGACACTTCTTCGATAAACGATCAAGGCATGAACGATCACACTAGGTGATCGTTCGTTTTATGCAAAATCGCTTGTCTTTTAAGCGCATTTTTGATATAAAACGCCCCTTGAATGAATTCAATGTTTTTTTTGACTGGCCATACAGATTTGCTGTTGGCTAAATCAATGGAGTTACACCATGTCTAAGGTTTGCCAAGTTACCGGCAAGCGTCCAGTCGTTGGTAACAACGTCTCACACGCCAACAACAAAACTAAACGCCGGTTCGAGCCGAACCTGCATCACCACCGTTTTTGGTTAGAAAGCGAAAAACGTTTCGTACGTCTTCGTCTAACTACTAAAGGTATGCGTATTATCGACAAATTGGGCATCGAAAAGGTTGTTGCTGACCTACGTGCTCAAGGTCAAAAGATCTAAGGAGCTACGAACATGCGTGATAAAATTCGCCTAGTTTCTTCTGCTGGTACAGGTTATTTCTACACTACCACTAAGAACAAACGTACTATGCCGGAAAAAATGGAAATCAAAAAATTTGATCCAAAAATCCGTCAACACGTAATCTTCAAAGAAGCTAAAATCAAATAATTTTAGTTTTTTGAAAAAAACGACCTACTTAGGTCGTTTTTTTTTGCATTTTTTTTATTCGAATTGCTAAACTTTCAAAATGCTTTTTGGCACTTTTTGTGCTTGTCTTTTTTACCCTTAACTTAGGCTTAAGGAGTTTTTAGTGCCTCATGATGTAGAACTCATAATATTACTTGCTGTTGGCTTTGGTTTTGCCTTAATTTTTGGCTATATTGCTGCACGCCTGCGACTTCCTCCCCTTATCGGCTATCTGATTGCCGGTATTATTATTAGCCCAAACACACCTGGGGTAGTTGGCGATATCCATCTCGCTAACCAATTGGCCGAACTCGGTGTCATGTTCCTGATGTTTGGCGTGGGTATGCACTTTTCACTCAATGATTTGATGCAAGTCCGTCGTATTGCCCTCCCGGGTGCCATTTTACAAATTGCAGTGGCGACCTTACTCGGTATGGGAATTTCCATGCTTTGGGGCTGGAGCATGGGCTCAGCCTTAGTGTTTGGCTTAAGTTTGTCGTGTGCAAGTACTGTCGTTCTACTCAAAGCCTTAGGTGATCGCGGCTTACTCAACTCCGTCAATGGTAAAATTGCCGTGGGTTGGCTCTTGGTTGAAGACTTGGTGATGGTTCTGGTCCTGGTCCTTCTACCTGCGACTGCCGTACTGCTTGGCGGTCAACCGCTCACATCAGGCAGTGCCGATGAAAATATTTGGCTGACCTTAGGTCTAACTTTACTCAAAGTTGCTGGCTTTATTGCCTTCATGCTGATCATTGGTAAACGCTTAGTGCCAATGATTATGCAAGTGGTTGCGCGCTTAGGCTCACGTGAATTATTCACGCTCACCGTGGTTGCAGCAGCCGTATCTATTGCCTTTGGTGCCTACAAGGTATTTGGTGTATCCATGGCACTGGGCGCATTTTTTGCCGGTATGGTGGTCAAAGAGTCTGACTTTAGTCACCGTGCAGAAGAAGAAACTCTTCCGCTTCGTGAAATTTTTTCGATTCTGTTTTTCGTCTCCGTCGGCATGCTGTTTGATCCACGGATCTTGATTGAACAACCACTTCATGTCTTAGCAGTAGTCGGCATTATCATGATTGGTAAGACCATCGCTGCAATGGCGTTGGTGTTGTTCTTCCGCTACCCCATCAATACCGCATTAACCGTTGGGGCAAGCTTGGCGCAAATTGGTGAGTTCTCATTTATTTTGGCGACCTTGGGTGTATCTCTAAACCTCCTTTCTATGGAAGGACAAAATCTGATACTGGCAGGTGCTTTAATCTCGATTACGCTGAATTCATTTGTATTTTCTGCCATCGAGCCTATGCAGCGACTCATCCGTGAGCGCTCGAATTTGGCTCGTTTACTGGAACGTAGTAGTGACCCATTGGCCATGTTGCCGGATGAGGTCTCACAGGATTATCTACGTGATCAGGTGGTGCTGATTGGTCATGGTGAAGTCGGTCGTCGTATTACCCGCGAATTAATGAATGAAAACATTAAAGTGGTTATTGCTGAAGAAAACCGTGAAATCGTGGAAAACTTACGGGAAAAAGGCATCGCTGCGGTATCTGGTGTGGCAACAGAACCCGGCGTTTTAATTCAAGCCCATATTCAACACGCACGCCTTTTGGTCATTTCACCTATGGATATTTTAGATATTCATAAAATTGTCGACATTGCAAAAATGCTGAATCCATCCATCCAAGTATTGGTGTGTGCGGAAAGCAAAGAAGAAGCTGAAGTCATTCGTCGCGACAATGTCGGTGAGGTTTATTATGCCAAAGAGGAAATGGCGAAAAATATGAGCAATCATATTTTAAATCAAATCCAAATTGCCCATCACCAAACACCGACACACTAAGATGTCAAATTAAGTGCTTAAAGGTGATACCAAAAAGGCGATGCATTTAAGCATCGCCTTTTTTTAATGGATATAATTCATTAATTTTAAAATTACAAATAATTGAATTTAAAAAACATATTGATAAAATAAGCATCAAACGAAGCATCATTTTTAAAAACTTCAAACGAGAAACGAGAAACGAGAAACGAGAAAAACATGTACATCCTCTATTTAGGCCTTGCCATTATTTTGATTGGCGGTCTGGGCTTTCTCATCGCTGCATTTAAAACCAGTATTTTATGGGGACTGGGCTGTCTATTGTTTTATCCCATTTCCATCGTCTTTCTGATTCTGTATTGGCAAGATGCCAAAAATCCTTTTTTCTTACAGCTCATCGGGGTCTTTATTGTATTTTTAGGTTCGATACTGATCTCACCTACTGAACTGGGCACAGTCTAAGTGCCATTTTGGGTATAAAAAAACGCACCGAAAGGTGCGTTTTCATCATGATCTAAAAATCAGTGCCTATATGATTAGCTCATATATTTAGGCTTTTCATCGACCACTTCGGCATGCCATTCATCCACTTGTTTTTCTAACAAACCAAACAATGCAGCCTGAATCATTTGCTGAGCGATCACACTCATTTGATCGCCCAAAATATTGCGTAATTCTTCATTGAATTGGATAGTCACCAAAGGCTCTTTTTCTGAGCCTGCATTACGCAATGCCAACTCACCACCTTCCAATTGAACCAGCTCTAAAATTGCTTCCTGGTTCCCAAAGAGTTCTTTCAACTGTTCTATAGACATATATCCCTCCATGCGCAACATGGTGATAAAGGCATCTGCACTTTGTATTACTTAGATAATCTTATATCGGGTTAAATAAATTTATTTCAAGTAGCAATAGTCCGATTAGAACTCCACCATCTCGTTACGAAATCCATCAATTAATTGAGTTAGATCACGATGCCATTCACGCAAAATAGCGGTATCTGGCAACCATGCTTGCGGTGTTTGGGTAACTTTAATAATTAAATTTGAAGACGTTTCATCTTCTGGCTCTGGTGCAGACGGTTCAGGTGCATATTGACACATACGATGTGCGCGTTTCAGCTCTGCAATAAAGCCCTGCTTTGCCAATTGCTGCATAACAGTCACTTCAGGTGATACCTGACCTTTTTCAGCCATCAGCGTTTCAATCGACTTTAACGTGGGCGCAGGATCATTTAAACGATAGTAACGCACCAACTCTTGTAAAAACGCAAGTACTGCACCATGCAAATGAAAAACTGCTGCTTCGCGATAAGCCTGAGCTTGTTGAACATGATCGGTCTGCTCAGCTTGCTGACATGCAAGACGGCTAAAATATAACTTTTGATTGGTACGATCAGCATGAAAGCGAGCAACACGAGACATGAACAATTCCCTAAATTTTGGCGTTTTTCTACATGAATAAGCTTAAACGGATTTTTAGGAAATTCACAATAAATATTATGGATGATCGATTTTAATTAAATAAATGTCACGCTTGGCGGGAACAGGCATATCCCAATCAATCATCCTGATATTTTCTAGACGCCAAGCCCAATATCCTGCTGCCCAATATGTCGCCTGCGCTTGCTCTATCTCATTTTCAGTCCATGCATGAACGTCATACACATCGACATCGACCATCGCCACCGCACGTCCAAAATCTTCTTCTCCGCTTTCATGTAAGTAGCGTTGATTTTCCACGATCACTAAATCTTTTAAAGGCAAATGTTCGGGCTGCCATGAGCGGACTTCAAGCGTTTTAAGCCCACACGCAATGTTCGAACCAGATGGCGCAACAATAGACAAAGCCGAGTAGCGTTTTTTCATAGATCACCGATAAAAAAAGGAGCGTTACGCTCCTTTTTAAATTTATGCTTTAGGCTTATCTTCAGCCGCTTTTACGCGAATACCCGCACCTTTGACTTTCAAAGTATTCAGGCCTTTAATCGCTTTTACAGCTTCACGACCATTTGGCATTTCGACAAAACCAAACCCTTTCGATTTACCTGTGCTTGCATCCATAACAACAACAGCAGACTCTACTGCGCCAAATGGTTTAAACAGTTCAACCAATTCTGCTTCAGTAACTGAACGCTCTAAGTTACGTACTAAAATTTTCATTCAATCTTCCAAATAGACAGCATCATCAAAAAGCATTTGTCTATTTTGCTTTTTAACTTGCATGTAAATCACGTCAAAAATCTATTTTAATCGAGATCGATACCAAAATCTAAATTAATCGATTTTCTTTCGATTAAGGCACTTTTTACGGTTTGCTGACGGGTTTTATAGTGTGTTTCCAAACTACATAAATTTCGAGTTAAATCATTCATAAAGTAACTTTCTACTTTACGGCCTTGCTCATCGACAGTTTCACGTGCCCAGTGGTTCAAGTTTTGCTTGGTCAAAATCAATTCATTTTGCGCACGTGTCAGCGCCACATATAACACGCGACGTTCTTCTTCCACTTCATCGAAATTACCTTGGGCACGTGCATGTGGATATTGCCCTGGTGTGACATTCGCCACATAACAGACTTTTTGCTCCGTTCCTTTTGCCGAATGAATGGTAATTAAAGTCACGACATCACTGTCAGATTGGCGTTCAATTTCAGAAATGGAAACTGGATCAAGGACATATTCTTCTAAGAATTCACTCAACTGCGTATGTTTGGATGCCAATTGTTTCACCAGATCAAAATCACCGACACGGCGGTTCCAATCTTTTTTATAGTTTTCTTCCAGCTGCTCAGAAATCGCTTGAACAGCCAAGCTTACACATTCTTTGACCTGATCTTTCAACACCGACATTTGCTTCATCATCAGAATCGCTTGGTCAGGTACTTTGCCAAACTTTTCCAACTTGGTTGCAATGGCTTGCATTTCTGGCTCAAGTAAAATCTGCTGCGATAACTTACTCGCACCGACATCACCCACACCATTCCACAAGGTTAAAAAGCGCATCCACGCGATATCATCTAAAGGATTGGCCACTACACGCAGCACACTGAGCAAGTCTTTTACATGGGCTGTTTCAAGTAATTTCATGCCGCCGATAAAGCGATACGGCACGTTTGCGGCAATACAGGCTGCTTCAATGTGACGCGCAGCAAAGCTTGAACGCACAAGCACCATATGATCCGACCATTTGCTGCCTTCAAGGTAATGACGCTCTTTGATGTCGATGGCAATCCATTTGGCTTCATCAAACTCATTCGGGAAAATATGCATTTTCGGCTTAATCCCTTCACCACGATAGGCATCTAAGCGTTTGTCATATTTAATTTCGCTTTCATCCAACAACCAATTCGACAGGTCTAAAATTTCTTGGGTTGAACGATAATTTTTTTCAAGTTTAAAAATCTGTGCGTCGGGTACCCGCTCTTTGAAATGATGAATATTTTCAAAGTCTGCACCTCGGAAGCCATAGATTGACTGTGCATCATCGCCGACACAGAACAAACTGACACGTTCCTTTAGTGGCTCAAGTAACGCCCATTGCAGCGGATTGGTATCCTGCATTTCATCAACCAACATGTGGCGACAAATTGAAGCGACATAATCGACCAGTCCATCTGATTCCGCCAAGGCTTTCGCCACAATCGCCAAGATATCGTCATAATCTAAAAAACTACGCGCACGTTTACGGGCTTCGTATTCTTTCATGATATCCGCGATTTGATCTTTTAAAGCAAAGTACTCAGGCATTTGCTTTTCCATAGCAATGCTGAGTTTTTGACGGGTATTACGGGCAAAGGAATACAGATCACAGAGTTCTTTTGGCTTGGGTAAGTGATTGGGGTTTTTCTTATCATCACGGCCACGAATCAGGCGGAACATCATGAGTTGATCATCACGATCAATAATCGAAAACTGTTCTAGACCAAAGGCTTTTGGAATGCGGCGCAATAGGTACATACAAAAAGTATGAAAGGTTGATGCGCGTAACCCTTTGGCTTGCTCACCCAGAGCCAGCTCCACACGAGCGACAATTTCACTGGCTGCACGGCGAGTAAAAGTCAAAATTTGAATTTGATTGGCAGGCACGCCTTGATCAATTAAATAAGCTGCACGCGCCACGATGGTTTTGGTTTTACCACAACCTGCTCCTGCCAAAACCAAGCTATGCTGTGCTTCTGTTGTTGCGGCTTGTTTTTGTTGAGGATTTAATTCATCAATCAGGTTGGCTAAACTCATATGTACTCATCATTTCATGGATAGGTATAGTTTAGCAGATTGAAAAAAAATACATGCTAATGTAGGATCAAAATTAAAACTAGAAAAAGATAAGTTTATGAAAAATTTTAAGCTAATTAACCATGTCCTTCAGCCAATTTTATTACTCATAATATTTACAAATCATCCATCTTATGCAAAAAAATTGACTCAAACTGAATTTGATCACTTAATAAGTAAAAATAATCAGAAAGGAATTCAACTCCATGATGATCTAGCTGTAGCTCTAATTTCTGGCAATCATAAGCTTATATCCGATAATTTATGTGCAACTTATAAAATGAGTAAAGCACAATATGAAATTGCTTCAGAGAATTCTGAATTATTAAAAGCGAAACGGGCAAAAGAAAATGCAATAGAAAATATAAAAAACATTGAAAATATAATTCCAAAAAATCAAAAACCAATGGAAAAATATTGCAAAGATTTTCAACAAAATTAATAGATCTCTTTCATAAATCAAAAAACGATCTTCTTTTTGGTTAATATTTGCACTCCGGATTTCTTAGCATTCGTGCATAATCTGCGGATGAAATACATCGATTCAAACAAGCTTTCTGATCCTC
>NZ_VPAO01000034.1:0-49406 GCF_013419235.1 Acinetobacter sp. YH12098 | reverse complement strand
CGCCGCTAGAAATCGGTAGCAAGCTACCTATTCCCGCTCGACTTGCATGTGTTAAGCCTGCCGCCAGCGTTCAATCTGAGCCATGATCAAACTCTTCAGTTTAATACTTTGTAGCACCTTAAAGGGTGCCAATCTTGGCTCATCAATTACTGACAAAAATTTGCTCAAATAAACTTCGAGTAATTTCTACCATCAATCAATGAAAATAATTTCGATCGATCAACCAGTAAAAATCCACACAAGTTGTTCTTCATAATCTCTTAATGATCTTCTTAATGCTTCGTCAGCAAATAAGAAAACAACATCAAACAACTCAAAATCTTATATTTATAGCTGTCTGCGTTGGTATGCAGCGTATTCTATAGAGTTTCAAAACAAACACAAGCCCCTATCATAGAAATTTCTACGATATTGCGCTTGAATGTATATTTTTTAAACTAAAAGCAATTTATTGCTTATTTAAAGATCAATATATCCGTATATTTTGCTTTATGAAAGACGAATTTTATAATTCTTGGTGATTTTTATATTCTTCAATCTAAAAAGCCCGTAATTCAACGGACTTTTCAAATAACGCGGATTTCAAGAAAACTAATAAAGTTACGAAAGTAACTTTAGTTTGCTTGCTCAGCCAACCAACTCATGAATTTTTGTCGTTCAGCTTTACTAGCCTTCTGCCAAAGCTGAATTAATTGTTGATCTACTCCATTTTGATGAACAGCTATATTTTTTGGAGCAGCTACAGGAACGGCTACGTTCGTTGGCTTTACTGTTACGGATTGTGCATAAACAGGTGCCGGTTGATTTTCTGGCACAGCGTCTTTCTTCGTAAAATCTACGGCATTACCCAATACACCATTGGAGAAAATCGATTTTTGTTCTTTCTTTGCCCCAGCTTGCTGCACAAGTAATTGATTAGATTTGTCATACAACCCAAATATTGGTTGGTCTTTATATTTTTGCGCAGCATCAAAATCTTTTGGTGCATTGACTAGACCCAAACGATACTCTTGACCATCAATCAGTGCTGGAGTACGAATAGCGGCAACACCTGACTTTAATATATCGTGCGAATTATCAGCATGTTGAAAAAATTCGCTATAACGTACCGTTAATAGGTTTTCACCTGCATCTAGCTTATATTTCTCGGTAGATCGAAATAAACCACCAGTAACTTCTTGATCATTAACTGCAACTATTTTGATTTCTTCCGGAACAGTCAAAGTTACAGCTGCAAATCCTGCACTACTTAACATCAGCGCTGCAGCAGCAACAGTTAATCTTAAAGTCATCATTATCACTCTTTATCAATTATTTAGTTTCGATTGCACTATGCAATGCATATGTGACAATCTTATGACATCTAACAATCACTGTATATTTAGTTTCAAGACATTATTTTGATATTCATTCAAGAATTTTGCATATAAAAAAAGGATGCTTAATGCATCCTTTTTAATTCAACACACCATCATTACTTGAATGTTTTGAATCGTTCTTCATCTGCAATAAAGGTTTTTTCACCTGCAGGCGCTTCAATCGAACCGAAAACAAGTTGTGCACGTAGTTTCCATTGATCTGGCACATCAAATGCCGCAGCTGTTTCAGCATCAACAATTGGATTGTAATGTTGTAATGACGCACCAATATTTTTTTCAGCCAATGCCGTCCAAGTAGCAAATTGAGCAATCGCCGTTGAGTGTTCAGACCATACTGGGAAATTATCTGCATAAAGTGCAAATTGTTCTTGGAGTGCTTTTACTACAGCCTGATCTTCATAAAATAATGCTGTACCAAAACCTGCTGCAAAACTATTAATCTTGCTATTGGTTCCTTCAAATGCATCTGCAGGTACAATTTTACGTAAAGTTTCACGTACGATATTCCAGAATTTTTGATGTGCATCACCAAACAGAATAACAACACGAGATGTTTGAGAGTTAAATGATGATGGACTTAAACGTACAGCATTTTTAATGGTTTGCTCAATTTCATCTTGCGATAAACTCACGTTATTACCAATAGAATAGATTGTGCGACGTTGTTCGATTTGATTCAAGAATGACATTACAAGACCTCTTTTTATTTTCAATTAGCTGACTAAGTTGTGATTTATAATAGGTGATGTTTTTAACAGTTGCATGACTATATTTACAACATTGTGTCTTATTTCTAGAACAATCAGTTATAAGCATCTAAATACCTACAACTCACTTACATTCAGATTTTGGTTTCACTGCTTTAGAATGCAGAGATCAAAGCAACTTACAGAACATAGAAATTACTCATAAATTCTAAACTGATCTTGATCTTCGAGTTCTAAACGTTCAGGCGCTTGACCTTCAATTGAACCAAAGACTAACTGCGCACGAAGCAGCCATTGTTTTGAAATATCAAAGTGTTCGGCAACTGCATAATCAATGTGTGGATTATAATGTTGTAAACATGCGCCTAAACCTGCATCTGCGATCGAAGTCCATACTGCGAATTGAGCCATGCCTGACGTTTGCTCCGACCACACTGGAAAATCTTCTGCACTTAATGGCACTTTCTTTTGTAATTGTTGAATCACAGCTTGATCTTCATAGAAAAGCACAGTTCCCAGGCCAGCTGCACACTGATCTATTTTGAGCGCCACACCTTCAAAAATATAACTCGCAACATTCTTGCGTTGTACGTCTTTTACAATGTCCCAAAATTTTTGATGAGATTCGCCAAATAAAACTACAATACGTGTGCTTTGCGAATTATATGCAGATGGACAACTTCTTACGGATTCTTGAATCAGTTCCGCCAAATAAGCCTGACTGTAATGCACCTTTTTTCCAAGCTCATAAATACTTCGACGTTTCTTTAGTTGGTCGACAAAGGACGCTTCTACTTCTTGTTCGGTAGTTTTCTTTTTTAATTTAAAATCTTTAGTGATATCCGCAGTCAATACATGACCAATTTTATCGAGTAACGCCACCCTAAACACCCCAAAGCAATTTTTATATATAACAACAATTCCTTACTTATTCTAAGGGTATATCAGGCTAAATTTTGACTATGATTTATTCACATGTTGCTTTTTAAATCAATCAGTAAGTTCAAAAACAAAAAACTCCGCATTTTGCGGAGTTTATGTGACATTTAACGCAATTTATTTATCAGTTTCAAATAATGCTGCGACAAATGATTTTGCTGAGAATGGACGCAAGTCATCAATTTTCTCACCTACACCAATAAAACGAATTGGCACATGGGTACGGCTTGCAATATTAAATAACACACCACCTTTCGCAGTACCATCCAGTTTAGTAATGGTTAGACCTGTAAGCCCTACTGCCTCGTCAAACATTTCAACTTGGTTAATGGCATTTTGACCTGTACCTGCATCAACAACCAACATCACTTCATGTGGAGCTGTAGCGTCAATTTTTTGCATTACACGTTTTACTTTAGACAACTCTTGCATGAGGTGTCCTTTGTTGTGTAAACGACCTGCGGTGTCTGCAATCAGCACGTCTACGCCTTTTGCACGAGCACTTTCGAATGCATCAAAAATAACTGAAGCAGAATCTGCACCATGACCTTGCGCCACAACTGCAATATTATTGCGTTCGCCCCAAATTTGTAATTGCTCTGTTGCTGCTGCACGGAATGTATCACCAGCAGCCAACATTACTTTTTTACCTTCACCTTGTAAGCGTTTTGCTAATTTACCAATCGTGGTGGTTTTACCCACACCATTCACACCAACAACCAAAATCACATACGGATTTTTATTGCTGTCGATATGTAGCGGTTTAACACGTGGTGCAAGTAATGCCACAAGTTCTTCTTGAAGCGCTTTATATAAAGAATGTGAATAGATTAAATCGCCACGTTCAGTACGTTCAGTTAAGTTCGCAATAATCGTTTTCGTTGCATCGACACCAATATCAGCAACCAAAAGTTGCTCTTCAACTTCCTCTAAAAGCTCATCGTCAATTTCCTTCCCACCGATCAGGATATTCACCATGCCGTCTGCCAAGTTCTTACGTGACTTTGCTAGACCTTCTTTCATTCGACTAAAGAAGCCGCCTTTCGCCTTCGAGTCTTCAGTTTCTGACTCTGTTTCTTGTAATGGTGCAGCAACGTCTTGCTGTACTTTCGGTGTCTCGATAATCGGCACATTTACCGCAGGTAAACTCGGTAGCGTGACATCGTCATCACCGATATCAGCATCAATCAAAAATTTATTCTGCCCATGAGATTGCTGTTGCATGCCGAATCCTTGAAAAGCACTGCGTTAAAAAAACCGATTCTATCATAAGTTATCTTAAATTGAGTCGATACACGCCTGTCAGAGCGAAGCACACTAAAAAACAACATGTTGAACTTGCAATCAAAATTAACTTTAGGAAAACTAGATAGCTATAAAATGCATTTTAATGGATTCCTTTGTGTCCCATAAAAACAGATTTTCTCCTTGTCTTTTTAAAACTTTATTTCGCTCTGCGCTTCCTATCTGTGTCATTAGCAGTTGCCTTTGGTCAGCAACTCATCTACATGCAGACACACGTACCCAATTAACGCGTAGCACCTTTGAAACCACGCTTAAAAATGGTTTAAAGGTCATTATTCGTGAAGACCACCGTGCGCCGATGGTAATGACTCATATTTGGTATCGCGTTGGCAGTAGTGATGAGTCGGGCAATCTATTAGGGATCTCTCATGCACTCGAACATATGATGTTTAAAGGAACCACCAAAGTTCCTAATGATGAATTTACACGTCTCAGCCGTATCTATGGCGGCAGCATCAACGCTGCAACCTTTACCAATTACACCAATTATTATCAGTTGTATCCAAAAGCCTATTTCCCTATGGCGCTGGAGCTCGAAGCGGATCGTATGAGTAATTTACGATTACAACAACAAGATTTCGACCCTGAAATTAAAGTGGTTATGGAAGAACGCAGACAGCGCACAGATGATAACCCTCGTTCTTTGGCTTATGAACGTTTCAAATGGATCTCTTATCCGACCAGTCATTATCGCCAACCCGTCATTGGGCATATGAAAAATCTGCAAAACATCAAATTGGCAGATTTAAAACAATGGTATAAAGATTGGTATACCCCGAATAACGCCATTTTGGTGATTGTTGGTGATGTCGATGCCGAAGCAGCCATTCGTCAAGTTCAAAAATACTTTGGTGATATTCCATCACGCAAAACACCTGATCGTAATGATGTGATGGAATTCGAACGTGTGGGCTATCGTCACATGGAACTAAATTTGCCCGTACAAGTGCCTAATTTGTATATGGCGTGGAATGTACGCTCACTGGCTACCGCAAAAAACCCACAAGATGCATATGCTCTCAATATTATTCGCAACATTTTAGATAGTGGTATTTCATCGCGCCTACAAGACAAACTGGTACGCGATAAAAAATTACTCACCGCTGTAAGTGTTTCTTATGATCCATACAATCGTGGTGATAGCTTGTTTACCATTTCAGCACTCCCTGCCGATGGCGTCAAAATGGAACAAGCGCAAAAGGCCATACAAGATGAAATCGACACTTTAAAAACAGAATTAGTCAAAACACCTGAAGTTGAACGCATCACCACACGTTTTGTTTCCAATTTAGTCTATAACCAAGATGACATCAGCAGCCAAGCCAAGACGATCGGTAACTTAGAAGTCAATGGGCTCAGTTTCAGGCTCATGGACGAATTACCAAAACTATATGAAAACGTCAGCGCACAAGATATTCAACGTGTCGCAAATGCGTATTTTGTCAAAGAAAATTTAAGCACCATGTATCTGCTTCCAGAACAGACGGAGGTTCCAACAACCTCAAATAAAGCAGATCAAACTACAAAACCAGCTCAAACGGAAGTTGTTACTCCAGAGCAACAAATCAGCTCAACCCAAAACACAGATAGCGTCTTGTAAGGATTAGTGATGACTATTACGAAAATTTTATCCCTAAGCTTACTCACTGCGTTTGGCTCAATCCTCCATGCAGAAACATATACGGAAAATGTTCCTGACCTCAACGATAATCCGAGCCAATTACAATCTATCCCCATGCTGCAAAGTTTAAAGAATTTACAGATTGATAAAGACTACCGTGCTCCACTTGTTCAAGTACTGAAAAACCGAAATGGCGTAAATAGCCTGTTTGTTGAGTCACAAGATCTACCTATGGTGGATATTCAACTGACCTTTAATGCAGGTTCTGCTCGTGATGAAGAAGTCGGAAAAGGCTTGTATGGTGTTGCCAACATGGCTGCACGTTTAATCGATGAAGGCACAGAAAAATACAATGCAACGCAAATTGCCTCGGTTTTTGACCAAACAGGTGCTCAATTTAGCGTGCAAGCACATCGAGATATGTTTGTCGTTCGGCTACGCGTATTGTCAGACCCTAAAAAATTAGAACCTGCTTTAAGCATGATGATGGACGTGATTAAAAATGCGACTTTTAAAACCTCTAGTCTAAACTTAGCTCTCAGTAATAACCAAGCTGGTCAGAAGCAACTCCAAGAAAGCCCAAGTCGCTTAATGAATATTCGATTCTATCGGGCTGTATACGGCACACACCCTTATGCAGAACCGATTACGGGAACCAATGGCAGTATCAAAAAAATCACCCCAGACATTTTAAAAAAGTTTCGTGATCAATTTTTAGTTGCTCAAAACTTGAATATTGCCATTACAGGCAAACTCAGCAAAAAAGAAGCTCAGAACCTAGCAGAACGTATTTCTGGAAACTTAAAGCAAGGCGAAAAAGCCAAGGCACTTGCACAACCAGAAGAAAAACAAGGGTTTGATATTATCCATCTTCCCTACAATTCCACCCAAGCCAACGTCATATTTGGACATTTAGGGACGACCCGTGATAACAAAGATCGATTAGCCTTAGAAGTAGCCAATCGAATGTTTGGCAGTGGTGGTTTTAACTCGGTCCTCATGCAAGAGCTTCGTGTCAAACGTGGCTATACTTATGGTGCCTATAGTGCATTTAGCTTTAGCCAAGCGCCCGGTATCTTTAGTTTTAGCTATGGAACACGTCAAGATCAGCTGATAGATAGTATTCGTGTTGCGCATAAAGCCTTTAATGATTTTGTCAAAATGCCTATTGATCAAAAACAAATGGAAGAAACCAAAGCCGGTATGCTGCGTGCTTTTCCGAATAATTACAGCAGTAATGCAACAATCAATGCACAGCTTGGTCTATTGGGCTTTTATCAACAAGACCCAGATTATTTGACCCAGTACCCTAAATTATTGGAAAAAATAACTGTAGCTGATGTACAAAATGCGGTTCGTACCTACATGCACCCTGAAAATATGACGGTGATTGTGGTCAGTAAAACCTTAGATAAAAATGAAGTACAGCAGATATTGGAGGAGAATGTACAAGCAGCTCCAACCAAGATAATCCCTGCGACTAAGGCTGTTCCTCTGCCAAAGCCGGAAGTTGATGTGCCCGTACAGACTCCATCTGATAAGCATGCATCAATTTAAGATAAGCACCCACACGGATGCGATCTTGCTGTCTCAGCAACATCGCCATTTCCTGAGTTTCAGGATAACTTTGCTGAAACGCAAGTCGTGATACGTTTTGGTATTGCTGTACAGAAATAGGACGATATAAGGCAATCACAGCCAATACCAAAATCACCACGATCATGACTGAAACAAAGATATTATAAATTTGCTCTAGCTGTATTTTAGATTTGAATTGAATAATTTTTTCTAAATCAATAGTCATACACTACCTCAGGTTCAAAGTAGTGTATGGCTGACGTTCAAGAAGTTCAAGTCACAGCGCTTAAAACTGCATCAGTCCACTGTTTCAGTCTGTGAGTTAGCTAAACAATTTACTGAATAATGGTACGTATCACCGCAAAATAAAGAATCAATGCAATAATCGCCAAAACGATAAATACTGCAAAAATACTCATTCCACCCTCTGCATGCGCAGGATGTAAATCATCATCATCGGCGATTTTGAGTAATTCACCATTGTATGCATTGTAAAATTCTAAGCGCTGTCCCTTATCTAAATCCCGTGTGAAATCATATACACGTTTGCGCTGTGCTAAACCAAAATCCCCTAAATGAATCTCCTGATGAAAAATTGCGTCATCAAGATTGCGACGATGTAGATGTGCCAATTCCACAATTTGCGCTAATGTCGGAGGATAATCTAAAGTTAAACCGTCTAAAACTTTTGTCATTTTACTTCTCCTTATTATCTACAACTTCTTATGTTAGTATTTTACCCATTAAAACAATTGTTCATTGTTTAATCATGTAAACTATAGCAAATTAGAAATACTTACGTGAATAGTTGACAATTCAAGATAATTGTAATATTAGTTTAATAATACTTAGTTATATTAGTTAATAGGGCTAAAGAATGGGCCCTTAATGATCATAATTAGAATAAGGAGTTAAATATGATTCAACAATTCTCTCAACATGAACTCGAACATGTATACGCAAATGCGGTGAACACAATTCAGTCTCAAATGAACTTCAGCGATGCAGTTCACGAATTGGAAGATGCAGCTCGTGCTGGACATGGTAAAGCAGCGTTATTTTTGGCTGAACTTTATTATCAAGGCTTCCGCGTAGAACGTGACTCACTCAAAGCGCAATATTGGCAGAACATGGCCACCTTGCAAGCATAACAAAACGTCACTAAGGTGGCGTTTTTTTACACCCTTCAACTTTTGACTACATAAATTCTTACAATCCAGTTCAAAGCTTACACAGCTTTTTCATAAGAATTTCCTACAATAGGAGCAACATCAACAACACGCTGCATATGATGTCTAAATTAAAGCAATATAAACCTATTCCAAAAGATTTATTTTTCAAAATTAGTATTTTAAAAACCATGATGTACTGTGGAGTCCTTTGGGGTCTCTACCACCAACAAGGTTGGGCAATGACCAGCGATCAAGATCATATTATCTTCCCGTTTTGGCTAAATGGCATTCAAGCGCATAAATATGCCAAAAAGCATTGGCCCAACTACACTCCACGACGCATTACATCACAAGATTTTGAGGCATCGCTATTACCGACATTAACACGTCTTAAAGTTATCCCTGCGTTGCATAGCTCTAGCCACATCCGTCTCAAGCTCACAACCTCGCAAATGCGTTTATTCTTTTTTAACCAAAATAAGATTCAAATGGCATAAAACCCTCAGTGCATGTTTGACCCCAACATGCACTGAAAAGTATTTGCTTTTTTCAAATTTCGCGCTAATTTAAATTAAACAAAAACTACTATAAAGGAATGAAAATATGACTACAGTTGCCCAAGTACTTAAAGACAAAGCTTATCAAGAAATCTACACCATCACCCCAGATGCGACTGTACTCGAAGCCATTTCCCTGATGGCACAAAAAGGCATTGGTGCCCTCGTTGTGACCCATGAAGGCACAGTTGTTGGGATTTTGTCTGAGCGTGATTACACACGTAAAATCGCCCTGATGGAAAGAACATCTTTCGATACCTCTGTCAGCGAGATTATGACGGGAAGTGTTATCACTGTCACAAGTGCAGCGACTGTCGAAGAATGTTTAGAACTCATGACAGATCGCCATTTACGTCATTTACCTGTCGTTGAGGAACAGAAATTGACTGGCTTAATCTCCATCGGTGACCTTGTAAAAGCAGCAATGGATGATCAACGAAAACTGATCGAACAACTTCAACAATATATTTCAGGCTAAACTCAATAATTTCCCCCTTAACAAGCTTTAAGGGGGAATTCTAAATATCAATAATTTTATATAACTCACAGTTTGTAATGACATACAAATTACAAATTAATTACTTTTCTCAATTTCCTTTCTTATGTTTAAACCCGCTTTAGATAAATTAGACCAACTAGATGCCATCATTTTAGAATTAGAACGCTTAATGTTATCGATGAAAGACGATGAACTGCTGCAATACCACCGACGTACGATCAATTTAGAGATTGCTTCTGCTGTCGCTGAAATTTTAGATGCAAAGGCAATTATTTATGCGCTACATCCTGAGTTAATTCCAATTACATCAAGCGTTAACCACACTTTATATAAAAATTATGTCAAAAAAAATATCCCAGTTAAAAACTGGGATACTTCGAATATAGATCGGGCTATACAACTGCAAAAGATTTTTGCACCATCAACAGATGATGAGCAACTTAGTCTTTTTTAATGGCAGTAATTAATTTAAACCTAATTTTTCAGCCACATAGTCTGAGTCTTTATCGCCACGGCCTGAAACGTTAACCACAATCTTCACATCTTTAGCAAGTTTTGGCGCTTCACGAATTGCCCAAGCAACCGCATGTGAACTTTCTAGTGCAGGAACAATACCTTCCACACGTGAGAGCGTCATGAAGGCATCTAAACATTCTTGGTCTGTCGCTGTTGTATATTCAACACGGCCTAGGTCTTTTAACAAGCTATGTTGTGGCCCCACTCCTGGATAATCCAAACCCGATGCAATTGAATGCACTGGCAATGGCTCACCCTGTTCATCTTCAAGGACATAACATGCCATGCCATGAATTTGACTTGGCTTACCCAATGTCAACGTCGCAGAGTGCATATTGGTATCTAAACCATGACCTGCAGGCTCTACACCCACAAGTTTAACATCGGTGTCATTGAGGAATGCTGTAAATGCACCAACGGCATTTGAACCACCACCCACGCATGCAACCACATAGTCAGGATTTGCACCAAAACGCTCATTGGTCTGAACTTTAATTTCATCACCAATAATTGACTGGAAGTCACGAACCATTTTCGGGAATGGATGTGGACCAACCACTGAACCAATCGCATAAATAAAATTGGTTGGATCTTTTAAATATTCTTCAAATGCGCTATCTACTGCATCTTTGAGCGTAGCTGTACCACGAGTAACAGAGATTAGGTTGGCACCTAAAATCTTCATTTTCACCACGTTTGGATGTTCTTTTTCAATATCCACTTGCCCCATGTGAATTTCACATGGAATACCCACCAAGGCACAAGCCGTTGCTAATGCCACACCATGCTGACCTGCACCAGTTTCTGCGATCACTTTGGTTTTACCCATGTATTTTGCTAACAAAGCTTCGCCAAGGCAGTGGTTAATTTTATGTGCGCCAGTATGGTTGAGATCTTCACGTTTCAGGTAGATTTGTGCTCCACCTAATTTTTCAGACAAGCGCTTTGCATAAAACAATGGACTAGGACGTCCAACATAGTGTGCAAACAACTCTTTCAATTCATTTTGAAATTCTTCTGTATGACGAATTTGCTCATAAGCAACATTAATGTCATCCATTGCCTGTTTTAAATCTGGTGGAATGAACTGCCCACCGTATTCACCGAAGAAACCTTCTTCATTAGGTAATGCGATACCATTAATTTGATGATCCATCATATTTCCTTCATGTTGTATGCAGAACAAAGACTTTTAAATACTATCCAATTTTGAAAATAAGAAACAATGCAAAATTGGAGTAAGTAATATAAACATCATTGATAAGAAAAAGTATCGTTTTTAACGCTTTAGCGCGCTAAATATTTCGTCATATCTTCCACACCTTTTAGGGTCATTGGGAACATATGATCTTCAAAGATTTGTTTAATCGCAGCAATGGTTTGGGTGTAATGCCAATAACTTTCTTCTTCTGGGTTTAACCACGCTGTTTTATCAAAATGATTACGTAAACGCTGTAACCACACCTGACCCGCTTCATCATTCATATATTCCACAGATCCACCTACCGAGTTCAACTCATACGGTGCCATACTTGCATCACCGACAACGATAACACGGTAATCTCGCCCATAGGTATTGAATAGATCCCATGTATTCATACGCGTGCTTGAACGGCGAATATTGTCTTTCCACACATAGTCATATAAACAGTTATGGAAATAGAAATACTCTAAGGTTTTAAATTCAGTTTTTGCAGCGGTAAAGAGCTTCTCGCATTGGGCAATATGTGAATCCATCGATCCCCCAACATCAAACAGCATCAACACTTTAATGCGGTTACGTCGTTCTGGAACAAGCTGTACATCCAAAATGCCTTGCTTGGCTGTTTCACGAATGGTTCCATCAATGTCAAGCTCATCTGCTGCACCTTGACGGGCAAATTTACGCAAACGACGCAATGCCATCTGCATCTGACGACTGCCGAGAATCTGCTCATCATCTAGGTTTCGGTATTGACGTTGTTCCCAAACTTTCACCGCAGATCGTTTACGACCAGGCCCACCGATACGCACGCCTTCAGGATGGTCACCATAGGCACCAAAGGGCGAGGTACCGCCCGTACCAATCATTCGATTACCACCCTGATGCTTTTTATGCTGCTCGCGTAAACGCTCTTCGAGCATTTTCATCAATTCTTCTAATGAACCAGCTTTTTTTAATTCTTCTCGTTGTTCTGGTGTTAAATGCTTTTCGATGAGTTCAAGGTCAAACCAATCCTTTGGCAGTTTATGTACCTGATTTAATAGCTCATCCAAATCAAAGGTGGCAATACCGTCAAAATAGTCCTTCATTGCACGGTCGAACTTATCAAAGTAACGTTCATCTTTGACCATGACGGTTTTTGCAAGCTGATAAAATTCATTTTGATCTGCAAAGACCAGCCCTGCTGCCACTGCTTGGTTCAAGTCAATCAATTCACGAGTTGAAACAGGAACACCGTATTTTCGAAGGGTATAAAACAATCGCACAAACATAGGCGAATAAAATCCAATAAAAATTAAATATCAGGAGGTCAAATCCAGTGTGAATGCATGTGATCTTGTTATTTCATCTGCAACTGAGTCTTGCCTTTACATCCACCATTATGAAAAATTGATTCCTACAAGTAAAGCCAAAAGCTTTTACTGTGTGTTCATATACGTTGCCCTACCTACCCAAAGAAACACAAACGGCATGATTTATTCGCAAGTCGCATTTCTTTCTTTAAGTGATTTTTTAAGAGTTTCATATTTGCGCTGAACATCGAGACGATCCTGCTGCAACTTTTCAATGGATACGATTTTATGAAAACCTTGATGGTTTCTATAGCGGTTAAAGTCATTTAGATTCAAGATCACAAAATCATAGTATTTCAGCTCGAGTACAGTTGCAGCACAGGCCTTTTGTTGAATGGTCGTTTGAGCTGCGAGATGATCTGATTGATCAATGAGCTTTTCTTTAAGTTGATGTTCTGCAACTTGCGCCCAATACGCATCCTGGAGTAGCTGTTGATGCTGCTGTTCAAACTGAGCATCATCCATCGCATAGCTATACCCAGATAAATACAAGCTCGCAGCCAACAAGAGTACGGTCGGCTTTAATCTCTTAGTTACAGCTATGTGTACTTGAGATAAGTATGCGCTTGTCTGCATAATTCACCTTTATATTTTTA
Source organism: Acinetobacter sp. YH12098 (assembly GCF_013419235.1). Lineage (NCBI taxonomy): Bacteria > Pseudomonadati > Pseudomonadota > Gammaproteobacteria > Moraxellales > Moraxellaceae > Acinetobacter > Acinetobacter sp. YH12098. The sequence continues at coordinate 35,981 of NZ_VPAO01000034.1, read as the reverse complement.
ATGCTCAAAATAAAAGCCGGATAACCGGCTTTTAAATCTTTTAAAGAATTAATATCAATTAACGACGTGACATAAATGCTAGACGCTCAAGCAATTGCACATCTTGTTCGTTCTTAATCAAGGCACCATAAAGCGGTGGAATTGATTTTGATTTATCTGTGTTGCGTAAAATATCTTCTGGCATATCATCAGCCATCAGCAAACTCAACCAATCAATCAACTCAGAAGTTGAAGGCGGTTTCTTTAAACCCGGAACTTGACGTAATTTAAAGAAAATTTGCAGTGCTTCAGAAACCAAGGTATTTGAAATATTTTCAAAATGCACATCGATGATTTCACGCATGGTTGCTTCATCAGGGAATTCAATATAATGGAAGAAACAACGACGCAAAAAGGCATCTGGAAGTTCTTTTTCATTATTTGAAGTAATGATCACGATTGGACGTTGTGTTGCCGTAATCGTTTCACCTGTCTCGTACACAAAGAATGACATTTTATCGAGTTCATGCAGCAAATCATTAGGGAATTCGATATCTGCTTTATCAATCTCGTCAATTAGAAGTACACAACGTTCTTCACTGGTGAATGCTTCCCAAAGTTTACCCGGCTTAATATAGTTTTTGATGTCATAAACACGGTCATCGCCCAACTGACTATCACGCAGACGGGATACGGCGTCATACTCGTACAAACCTTGTTGAGCCTTGGTCGTCGATTTGATATGCCAAGTAATGAGCTTAAGGCCTAAACTTTCAGCCACTTGTTCGGCTAAAAGTGTTTTACCTGTCCCCGGCTCACCTTTAACCAAAAGTGGCTTTTGCAATGAACGTGCAGCTTTTACTGCAAGTTTTAAGCTATCGGTCGCAATATATTGATCTGTACCAGTAAATTGTTGAGTTTCAACAGACATGACATAACCTTATTTTTTTATTTAAAGCGGTGAAATTTTCTTGTTTACAACGTGCTGTGGTTTCGCTGCATTGTATTTGGTCCAAAAATAACCGAGGACTAAACCAATACCCACCACAAAGAGAATCAACGATAGATTCAACCAAACCAATGGCTGATCTTTTGTTAATACACCAAAAATCAAACCAAAAATCGCAGGTGCGATTGCTGCATTTGAACCTTCAGAAACGGTTGGTGTTAATAAAATAGCAAATACGATAAGCCAACCAATGGCACCGATCGTTTTGGGTAAGCGCTTCATCAGCCCATACCAACACAACAAAGCAATTACAGCCCCACCTAGGTAAACCGTAATTGCAATACTGCTTTCAGGAATTGAGTCCAATACCGATACTACACCATTCATTTTCACAACTCCTGAATTAACTTAAGCGCCGCGCAAGCCTTCTGGCTCAACTGCATTTGGGTCAATTAAACCTTCTGGAGGCATTTGAATAAAGAACCCTTTTGTTTCAATTGAATCTAATACATGCAATACGTTCACACGTGCAAGTTTGCGTGATTCACTGAGTTCTAGATCCATGACAAATGTGGCACGACCAAATGCTGTACGTAAAGCATCAGGCATTACTGCAAGCGGATCTGTCGCTTCAGTTTCGTTTTCATTAACTTCAGGACGAGCAATATAAAGATACATTTCATCTTTTTTGCTCGATTTGTAGATAGAACAGTACATAATTGAATCAATACTCATTAAACGCAAGGCAAAGGATACATCAAAAAAAAGACTGATACATTAGTGTTTATTAACGCATCAGTCGTGAATTTGTATAAGTGATAGTTCTTTAATCAATCAGAACTTATTCCAACACTTTCATTTGACCAGAAAGATAGCTTTCATCGGCATGCAGCACTTCAATTAAAGGCTTCGTCAGCAAATCATAGCGCCAGCCCAACAAATAACTCGGTAAATCTTGTTCATCATTATGAAAAACCACATGCTGATACAAAGCATTTAACCATTTTTTGCGCATTAAAACTTCTTTAGGCACAGAGGTTTCTTGTACTGCACGCTGAATAACGGTATCGACGCGTGAACCAATATCCTGAGAAGAGTGACGAATTGGACGTGCCATACGCAGCGGCCATTCAGCTTGTTCAGGTAAAAACTTCAACAAATCTAAAATAATTTTACCATGCTCACGCACAATGTTCGGACGAATGTCTTTCACCGCACTCAATTGAAAATTATTTTTTGGATTCTTTTCTACCATATCAATGATGGTTGAGTTTTTAAGAATAAAGCTACGTGGCTGATTTAAGGCTTTCACCATTTGCTCACGCCAAACGGCCAATTGCTGAATTTGCATGAGCTGACGACGTGAATGTCGATAATTACCAATATCGTGATACAGCAAATGGATCGGCGTTTCAGTGCCAATTTCATAAGTTAAATTTTTGCAGTCCTCAAGCACACAATTTAATAAACTTTTCGCAGCCAACTCATTTTGAATCGTTTGGCTTAAATTCATTAAATAATGTACATCATTCGCTGCATAGTTCAATTGCTCGGCACTGAGTGGACGAGCCAACCAATCTGAACGTGTCTGATCTTTATCTATATCTACATCGAGCATAGTTTTTAAGGCATTTTGATAGCTGACTTGTAAGCCATGCCCTAAAAATGACATCCCAACTTGTGTATCAAAGACATTTTCTAAAGACTTATGCTGTGCATAGTGATAAATCAGGTCGATATCTTCACTACAAGCATGAAAAATGTTTTGCTGAGCCGCAAATAATTTTTGCCAGAATTGGCTTAAATCGAGGGTTGTACCATCAAGTAAATACACCTGATTTTGTACATTAATTTGGAAAAGTCCAAGTTTGGGCCACAGGGTATCTACTTTTATAAACTCGGTGTCGAGTCCGTAAATCGAGCTTTGGTCCATAAGATTTAAAACAGAATTTAAATCTGGCTGATTTTGAATGAATTGATACATAAGTTGCTGAGTCTAATTTTAGATGCTCTATGAGCTTATATTAACTGATATATATTATTTATCTATAAGGAAAAACGTTATTTTAGTGACTTATTTTCTTTATTTGGCTTTTTTATTCATTATTAACAAAAACTTTAATCGTTATTAAGTATAAATAATTAGGTGAATTTTATACAAAGCGAAACGAGTTTCGCTCTATAGTTACTTCATTCGCATTCGGTTATGCACGGCCTGACTTAAAGTATGACTATCCACATATTCAAGCTCACCACCCTGTGGTACACCCTGTGCAATACGGGTCATTTGTATTGGTAAATGCTTGGTCGCTTCAACCAAATAATGTGCTGTCGCTTGACCTTCTACCGTTGCATTGGTCGCCAAGATCACTTCCTGCACTTTACCATCACTTAATCGTTGAATTAAATATGGGATACCAATTTCGTCTGGGCCAATACCATCGAGTGGCGACAAATGTCCACCCAATACATGATATTTCCCTCTAAAACTGCCACTTTGCTCGATTGCCATGACATCTGCGGGAGATTCAACCACACAAAGCAGTTGATCATCACGTTCTGACGAGACGCATATGTTGCACACTTCATCTTCAGTCAATGAATGGCAAATTGTACATTCATGAATATAGTTGGTTGCTTCAGTCAAGGCATGTGCCAAACCAACAGCGCCTTCCCTATTTTTCATGATTAAGTGCAGTGCCATACGTTGAGCCGACTTTGGCCCAACGCTTGGCAAAATACGCAATGCCTGTACAAGTTGATCAAAACGATCACTAAACATTCAACGTATTCCTTAGAATAAACCTGAAAGACCTGGTGGAAGACCCATACCAGAGTTTGCAGATTTCAGTTTTTCTTCTGAAATTACTTCAGCTTGACGTGAAGCATCATTCATTGCTGCTGCAATTAAGTCTTCAATCATATCTGCATCATCTTGAAGTAGTTCAGGATTGATTTCGATACGTTTCACTACATGACGTGCAGTCATAGTAACTTTAACCAGACCACCACCTGCTTCAGCGTGAACTTCAACTTGTGCAAGCTCTTCCTTGGCTTTTTTAATGTTGCTCTCAACTTCTTTTTGCATGCGTTGAGCTTGCTGCATGAGCATATTAATGTTCATAAAAATCTCCGAACAAAACTGATGAATTCACTTTAGATAAGATCTAAACCGCGTGAAAGATCGCGAATAATATCATTAATATCTTCTAAACCAACAGATACGCGAATTAAACCTTCGCTAATCCCTGCTGCTTTTTTCGCTTCTGCTGACATTCTGCCATGAGAAGTCGTTGCAGGATGGGTAATTGTTGACTTTACATCACCCAAGTTACTTGTAATAGAAAGGAACTTAGTATTATCAATCACTGTCCAAGCGCCTTCACGTTCGCCTTTCACAACAAACGATACAACTCCGCCAAAGCCTTTTTGTTGCTTTTTCGCCAACTCATGACCTTCGTGATTTGGAAGTCCCGCATAGTACACTTTTTCAACTTTCGGGTGTGAATCTAACCATTCAGCTAAAGTTTGAGCACTTGCACAGTGGGCTTTCATACGTAAGCTTAAAGTTTCTAGGCCTTTCAGGAAGATCCATGCATTGAATGGACTCATCGAGTTACCCAGTGTACGAATAACACCTGTAATCTCTTCCATCAATTTTGCACTACCAACAACTGCACCACCGAGCGCACGACCTTGACCATCAATATATTTTGTTGATGAATAGATCACGAGGTCCGCACCAAATTTAATCGGTTGCTGTAACACTGGTGTACAGAAGGTATTATCGACTGCAAATAATGCCCCATGCGCATGTGCAATATCAGCAATGGCTTGTAAATCACCTACTTGAGCTAATGGGTTTGACGGTGTTTCAATAAACAATAGGCGTGTAGTTGGACGAATCGCTTGTTTCCAAGCATCTAAATCTTCCAAATCAACAAAAGTAACGTCAACACCAAATTTGATGACATATTTTTCAAACAGAGAAATGATCGAACCAAAGACAGCACGTGAACACACCACATGATCGCCAGCTTTCAAATACGCCAAAGTGATCGCGTGTACGCCCGCCATACCTGAACTTGTCGCAACCGCGGCTTCAGCACCATCCAAAACAGCTAAACGTTTTTCGAAAGCTTGTACAGTTGGGTTGGTATAACGTGAATAGGTATTGCCTTCAATTTGACCTGAAAATTTTGCTGCGGCATCTGCTGCACTTTCACAAACAAATGATGAAGTCAGGAAAATTGGCTCGCTATGTTCACCCTCAAAAGTACGAGTATGACCTGTACGAATCGCTAAAGTCTCTAATTGGTATTCGATGTCGTCTTGTTGGCTCATCTGTATTACTCAGTCGCGAAGAACTGCCTTTGTGAAGAATTGCCAATATTTTGAGCGTCTAAGCTATTTAAGGTCAAGGTAAAATACGAAATTATCGCTTAGACTTCGACCAATCCTACAAGGACTTAGGCAATTGACAGTTATGCACCCTTTCAAACAGAAATTTCTAGCGCAGCAAAAGAAAATTAAACACCTGTCTACACGTGTGTTTAATGCAAAATCGCTGGTCCTTTCTCAATCAACACCCTATGAAGTAATTACTGAATATAAACATGCAAAAGTTCGGTATTACGCTTCGCCTGATCGTAAATACAAAGAACCCTTAGTGTTTGTTGCACCACTGGCCATCAATATGGCAATTTATGATTTGTATCCATATCGCTCATTGGTGAAACATTTTCAACACAGTGGCTTTGATGTCTATTTGTTGGAATGGGGAAAGTTGAACTATCAAGATCGATTCTTAAATTTTCTATCGTTTATTGATGATGTGATTCCACATTGTATTGATCAAATTTCTCAGCATGCAGATAGTCGATACATCTCGCTACATGGTTGGAGTATGGCTGGAGTCTTTGTCACGCTGTATACCGCATTACATCAACCTGAACATGTTAAAAATCTAATGGTGATGGGCGCGCCGATAGATAGCTATGCCTCAGGTCGTATCGGAAAGTTATTTCAAAAAACCAATCGCTTGCTTTCACGTAGTAAGAATTTACAAGATACGGTCTACACCGGGAAAATCCCTAAACATTTTATCCATACACCGGGTGTGCTCAATGCGATTGGCTTTAAAATCGTCGATCCAATTGGTTGGTTCAAAAGCCAAAAGCAATTTTTATCTAACTTAGATAATCTGCATGACCTGTATGAACATGCAACCATGGGCGATTTTCTCAATCACATGATTGACTATCCGGGTGGCATTAACCAAGACATGGTGTTCAATGTTTGGCTACAAAATCCGCTTAAAAACGGCATTATTCAATTGAAAGATAAAGTTATTCAATTAAAAAATATCCACTGTTCATTGTTAATTGGCGCGGGTTCTAGCGATCAAATTGTTACGGCAGATGCAGCAAGTCCTTTAGGCGAATTGACAAGTAGTCAAGATGTCACGTTTACTCTCATTCCCGGTGGTCACCTCGGCCTGATGTCGAGTCAAAAAAGTGCCAATCAATTTTGGCCAACTTTGACCCAGTGGCTTACACAAAGATCCAGTTTATTGAAATAAAAATTTAGAGGGTAAAGATGATTCAGTCAGTTGCATTTATCGGATTGGGCGCAATGGGTTACCGTATGGCAGCGCACCTACCAAAACAGTTCGACACGGTTTATGTCTGGAATCGAAACTTTACCAAGGCAGAACAACATGCTGCTGAATTTGGTACGCAAGCGGTTGCTTTAGAGCAAGCAATACAAGCGGACATTATTTTTTCCTGCCTACCCATCAGCCAAGATGTTGAAAATTTAATTGCGAGTGTAACGCTGAAATCAGGCTCGATTTGGGTCGACTGTACCAGCGGTGTACCCGAATCTGCAAAAAAACTCGCTGCTGCCTTAAAGCAGCAAAATATTGCATTCTTAGATGCCCCTGTGAGTGGACAAACCATTGGCGCTGAAACGGGAACATTAACCGTCATGATTGGTGGTGACAAAGTAGCCTTTGAACGTGCATTACCTGCGATCCAAACATTTGGCAAACTGATTAAACATGTGGGTGAACCGGGTGCGGGTTTTGCCGTCAAAGCTGTAAACAACATGTTAATGGCTGTAAATCTTTGTGCAGTTGCTGAAGGATTCACCACCTTAAAAGCGCATGGCGTGGACTTACATGAAGCACTCGATTGTATTAATGCGTCGAGCGGTAAAAGTAATGTGACTGAAACAGTTTTACCGCAGCGCGTACTGAATCGTAGCTTCCCATTAACCTTTGCACTTCCATTACTTGCAAAAGATACGGGAATTGCTGTTGATCTGGTGCGACAAGCAAAACTTTCAGCACCGGTGCTCTCTTTGACGCAAAATTTAATCCAAGCAGCAAGCGATCAAGCTGAAGAAAACAGTGATTTTTCAAGCGCTATGATTATGTATGAAAAATGGAGTAAAATTACAATTGAGTAATAACTCGCCATTGAATAACGATAAATAACCATCATATTGTACTCTAGTGTCATAACACACATTGTTACAAATGACAGAGGAAACTCGCATGAACAAATTTACCCTCGCAACTTTGCTAGGTGCTGTAACTTTAATCGGGGCTTCTACTGCTGTTTTAGCATCTGAGCAAGAATGCCAAAAGTTGAAAAATGACCATGATGTGATTTATGCATCGAAAGGTTTCTGCTTTAAAGATCCTGACGCTAAAGCGAAGTTTGGCAATGACAATTGCTACACAACTAAGCCTAAATTTTCAGAAAAAGAGCAACAACGACTTGACGCGATCAAAGATCGTCAGAAAGAATTGAACTGTAAATAATTACGATTCAATTCGCTCAAGGAATTTAGCAATGACTTATGATGATCAAAATATTTTTGCTCGGATTTTACGCGGAGAACTTCCTGCGTTTAAAGTCTATGAAGATGATCAAGTACTCGCTTTTATGGATGTCATGCCACAGGCCGAAGGTCATACGCTCGTAATTCCTAAAACCCCTGCTATTACGCTGCTTGATTTAGATCCAGAAGCGGCTGCTTATACCATTCAGGTAGCTCAAAAAGTTGCAAAAGCAATGGAAAAAGCCTTAGACGTGAAAGGTATCGTATTGATGCAGTTGTCTGGCGCTGCTGCGGGTCAAACTGTTCCGCATGTGCATTTCCACCTAATTCCGACTTCAGTGCATGAATTAGGTAAACATGCCGCACAAATGGGCGACATGGAAAAAATCAAAGCCATTGGCGAAAAAATCAAAGCAGCACTTTAAGTTCAATTGAGTTTAAAGTGATGATCAATGGAGCTTCGGCTCCATTTTTTATGTCTCGAATATTATCCCAAGAACTTTTAGCTGCAAAATTTACTGTTCAATACAACCCTAAGCATTTAATAAATATTCATTTTTATAAGTATAAAAGCAATTTAAACCAGAAATCACCTTTCACCGTTTTGAAATATTTCCTTAATAGAACTGTCTTATTTGTAATGAATACTTAGCGCCATTAGATAGCGAAATTACTTCTAGCCAAGCTACTGATAAAACATATTGATATGACTGGAAAAGTCTTCTGGAGCTTCAAATGAAAAAAACTCTATGTGCATTAGCAATCGGGGCAACAATTCTTACACCAATGATGGCGTCTGCTGCAGATGTAAAAATTTATGGCCGTGCACATGTCTCTCTTGACTATCTAGATGATGGTAAAGATTACAACGAAGTTGGTCTTTCTTCTAACGCTTCACGCTTAGGCTTCAAAGTAGATCAAAAAATTAATGATGACCTCAACGTATTCGCTCAAATTGAGCAAGAAGTAAACTTTGCAAGCGGTAGCCAAGACAGTAAAGGTGTAGATTTTTCAACACGTGACACATTCGTGGGTTTAAAAAGTTCAACTTATGGTCAAGCACGTGTAGGTCGTTTTGACAGCCCATTTAAAGTCGCACGTAGCCCTGTGAACTTCTTCGGTGACATGGTTGGTGACGTTCGTAACGTAACACGTGTAGGCAACTTAAAATTTGATGAACGTAATGAAAACACCATTGAATATAAATCGCCAAAATTTGGCGGTGGTTTCAATGTATTAGCTGCAATGTCGATGCATTCAGGTACACAAATTGACCGTGAAACAGATGGTGAAGGCAAAGATGACAACAAAGCCTATGACCTTGCTCTAACCTATAAAGAAGGTCCAATTGATTTTGCAGCAGCTTACGAAAAGTATGATGAAAATGCAGCAAACGCAGCAGGTGGCGCAAGTCGAGATGCATTCCGTATTGCCGGTGCATATAAATTAACTGAAGAATTTAACTTGGGTGCCTTATACCAAATTGCCAAACACGACAACGATACATCCAACCCAGATGCGCAAGTTTTTGGTGTAACTGGCGAATATAAAGTAACGCCTAAAACCTCAGTACGCGGTGAATACTTCTACCGTGACGTAGATGCTGATGATGCCAATGCAAGCTTGATCGGTGTGGGTGTAGAACATAAGTTAGATAGCACTTTACGCGTATATGGCAACCTAGCAACTGTGCTTAACGACAAAAACTCTAAACTTAACCCTTGGAAAGAAGGTCGTAGCTTCGGTAACGGTATCGCAGGGATCGGTGATGAAAATGCAACTGCACTTTCTCTTGGTCTACGTTACGACTTCTAAGCTGCAATATCTCCCCCAAAAGACATACTCCGGTATGTCTTTTTTTTACTCAAATAAAATGTCTCAGAACTAAAATAAGCTAAGTTCATCATGTATCAAATATTTAAAAAGTATTTAAAAAACTTAGTCCAGCCTCTTTAACATTAACCATATAGAGATCGTTTAACAGCACTACATCAATAGCCCATTTTTTTAGCCAAACTTAAAAATAATAAATACAAATCTTATTCATTCAATAAAGATTCTCATTATTAACAATATAACTTTTAGTAAATATAGTAAATTAGTCAGAATTTAAAACATAAATATAAGCGTTTTAGTCGGATTTAAAATAATTAAACACAAGTGTTTTAGTCAAGTATTTAAAATAAAAAATTAGTTTATTTTTTAACTAATAAGTAATATAAGTAATTGTATTTAAATTACTTAATAATATATTTTTATTTTAACTGTTCAACCTATTTGCTTTTTGTATATATTTGTTAATAATATAGTACAAGTTTAAAGAATAGGCTTATCTCCATGAGCTTAAAATTCAAAGATTTAAATCGTCGTGTGGTCAGAGAAATAACCGCAATACTAATAATTAAAGTGATTATTTTAATGATCATTAAGAACATCTGGTTCGACGCCCCTACTATCCCTAAAAACTTTGACAATCAAGTTGCCGAGCATATTGCTGGCAGTCCTTCCCAAATCAAGGAGACACGTTGATGATTTCTGAAAGCGTGGTCGATCTTTCGCGGTTCCAATTTGCAATGACCGCGATGTATCACTTTATTTTTGTTCCACTGACTTTAGGTCTGGCTTTTATTCTTGCCATTATGGAAACCACCTATGTGATTTCTGGCAAAGAAATTTATAAAGACATGACTAAATTCTGGGGAAAACTCTTCGGTATTAACTTCGCTTTAGGTGTTACTACTGGTTTGACCATGGAGTTTCAGTTCGGTACTAACTGGGCGTATTACTCACACTATGTCGGTGATATTTTCGGTGCACCATTAGCCATTGAAGGTCTGATGGCATTCTTCCTTGAATCAACATTTATTGGTTTATTCTTCTTCGGCTGGGATCGCCTATCCAAAGTTCAGCATTTGGCTGTCACTTGGTTAGTTGCTCTAGGCTCGAACATGTCCGCACTATGGATTTTAGTGGCCAATGGTTGGATGCAAAACCCTGTCGGTTCCGCATTTAACTATGAAACTATGCGTATGGAAATGGTGGACTTCGGTGCATTGATTTTCAACCCTGTGGCTCAGGTTAAATTCGTACATACCGTATCTGCAGGTTATGTGACTGGTGCTATTTTCGTACTGGCAATTTCAAGTTACTACTTATTGAAAAAGCGTGACTTGCCATTTGCGCGTCGTTCATTCGCTATCGCTGCTATCTTTGGTTTAGCTTCTACACTTTCAGTGATCTTACTAGGTGATGAATCTGGTTATGAAATTGGTGATGTACAAAAAACTAAACTTGCTGCAATTGAAGCTGAATGGGACACTCACCCAGCTCCAGCGCCATTTACTTTGTTTGGTATTCCAAATAAAGAAACCATGTCTACTGACTACGCGATCAAAATTCCTTATGTCATGGGGATTATTGCAACACGTTCAACTGACAAAGAAGTGACAGGTATTAAAGACCTGATCGTACAACACGAAGCGCGTATTCGTAACGGTATGGTGGCTTACTCGCAGTTAGAACAACTTCGTGCAGGCGATACTTCTCCTGAACTTAAAGCAGCATTTGCTGAGTCTCAAAAAGACTTGGGTTATGGTCTGCTTCTGAAAAAATACACAGACAAAGTTGTCGATGCTTCTGACGAACAAATCAAAGCAGCTGCAAAAGACACTATTCCACATGTCCCAAGCTTGTTCTGGGCATTCCGTGCAATGGTTGCTTCTGGTTTCTTAATGCTCCTTCTGTTCGTACTTGCTACCTATGCTGTCGGTAAACGTAATGCAGAAAACAAACCTTGGTTATTAAAGTTTGCTTTATTTGCCCTGCCATTACCTTGGATTGCAGCACAAACAGGTTGGTATGTTGCCGAAGTTGGTCGTCAACCTTGGACTATCGGTGAAGTTCTACCTACACATCTTTCAGCTTCTAGCTTAAGTACAGGTGATGTATGGGGTTCTATCCTTGCATTGGCAGCGTTCTACACTGTACTGCTGATCATTGAAATGTACTTAATGATTAAATTCTCACGCCTTGGCCCAAGTTCTCTACATACTGGTAAATACCACTTCGAGAAACTTGAAGCTGCAAAAAAGGCAAATGAGGAGGCTCAAGCATGATCGAATATGAATTACTCAAAATCATTTGGTGGGTATTAGTCGGTGTCCTACTGATCGGCTTCGCTCTCACCGATGGCTTCGATATGGGCTCAATGGCGATCATGCCATTCGTAGGTAAAAAAGACGAAGAACGTCGTGCGGCAATCAATACGATTGCCCCACACTGGGACGGTAACCAAGTATGGTTTATTACTGCCGGTGGTGCGCTGTTTGCAGCATGGCCAATGGTATATGCGACTGCATTCTCAGGCATGTACTGGGCACTGTTACTGGTACTCTTCGCCCTCTTCTTACGTCCAGTCGGTTTTGACTACCGTTCTAAACTTGAAAATACCAAGTGGCGTAATTCTTGGGATTGGGGTTTAGCAATTGGTGGTGCAGTTCCTGCCCTCGTATTTGGTGTTGCGTTTGGTAATATGTTCCTCGGTGTACCATTCACTATGGACGAAACTGTTCGCTCGACTTATACAGGTAGTTTCTTTGCGCTGCTTAACCCATTCGCTTTAGTTTGCGGTATCGTGAGTTTATCTATGCTTTGCGCACACGGTGGTGCATGGCTCATGCTTCGTACAGACGGCGACCTACGCGCACGCTCTGCAAAAGCAACCCAGCTTATGGGTATCGTATTCTTAGTTTGCTTCTTACTGGCAGGCGCATGGTTATACTTCGGTAATATCCAAGGCTACACATTAGCGCAACCGTTTGACACGAATGGCGTTGCTAACCCATTGGCTAAAGAAGTGATCACCAATGCCAACCCAGGTTGGATGAACAATTATAGTATTTATCCAATTACTATGATTGCGCCAATCATGGCAATTTTAGGTGCGCTGATCATTATCCTTGCCGCAGGTAAAGGTAAAGCCGGTTTCAGCTTCCTTGGTTCAAGCTTGACAGTCATTGGTGCAATCTTAACTGCTGGTTTTGCATTGTTCCCTTTCCTTATGCCATCGAGCATCAACCCAACTGTAAGTTTGACTATGTGGGATGCGGTATCAAGTAAAAATACACTGACTGTGATGACAGTTGCAGCATGTATTTTTGTCCCACTTATCCTGTGCTACACAACTTGGTGTTACTACAAGATGTGGGGTGTAGTGACTAACAAACATATTGAAGAGAATTCACACAGCCTATACTAAGGCTGTGTCTAAGGAGAAAAGACGATGTGGTATTTTGCTTGGATTCTCGGTATCTTGATGGCATGTTTTGCAGGTGTACTTAGTGCGCTTTACATCGAACATCATCAAGATCTAGATGAGGAATAACAAATGACTGATGCTGCTGTAGAAAAATCACTTGTAGAAAAGAAGCCAAATAAATTTGCAATGGTCATTTCCTGCCTGTTAGCTTTTCCTTTGGCAGCCGTGTTACTTGTACATCCTGCTGCCATGCTGGATGACAATGGTGGATATAGCCATCGAGCGCTGATGTTCATCATGATAGGTATTTCAGGTGGTTTTGTGCATGGTGTGGGTTTTACACCACACCATTGGTTCTGGAAATGGCTTTTTAGCCCCTTCCTCGCTTGGCCACTAATGTTGTGGGGCTACTACACATGGCTCCTACACTAATTAATATCTAAATAAAGCCCTCAATTGAGGGCTTTATTTTTGATTGAAACTACAAAACAGTTTCAAATCCCACAGATAAATAAAAAAATTCGATCCTAGTTGCACACTTCAGAGTTTGTATGAGCACTAATATGTAAATGAAAGGTATTTAGACTATCGAAACTAGACATTAGGATTTAATATCTAGATCAATAGATATATTAGATATAGGATCTAGTCTTATGAAAATAAAAGGTTTTCTTTTAAACCAAAATCCAATTTTTTTTGATCGAAATGCAAATATATTCAAGAACTTTTCAATGCTAAAAATAGAAAAACTCTGGAGTATGTGTAATAGAAATTTTAGTGATCTTACAAACAAAAACTACGCTGAAGTAATTCAATCTGTCTTTTCTAAATATAAAGTGCAAGAACAAACTTACTCATTTGAATCCACTGGAGGAATATTAGAGTTTGATATTTCATGCTCTATGTATGATTGTTTGGCATATAAAGAAACCAATGGATTCTTCGATGAGTGTGATTGTCCGCCGCCAGAATTTTGGATTGCTTATATTGACGATAAGTTATTTGCTTATATTCCAAAAGAATACTTAGATATAGCAAATTGTGGTGTTGAAATATCTATGAGCGGAAGCTTGCATTGGGTCCAAACATTAGTAGATTAAATTTTATTTCTTTTATGATGCCTTAACTTTAACTATAGATTAAAGCACCACATCACCGGATGAAGCTTTTTAATTTATTTGAACATTTCATGACTATTTCAATAGTCAATTTTTCGCAGTTTTATCTCGTCTATTTTAAATCTCAAGCAAAAAAAACCGGATATAAATCCGGCTTAATGTTGTCTATTACACTTAACGATGCGTATGAATCGACATCACAATCCCCATACCTGCAAGCATGGATATGACTGCCGTCCCCCCATAACTCATCAAGGGCAATGGATCACCTGTTACCGGTAAAATCCCACTGACCATACCCGAGTTTAAAAATACAAAAAAGAAGAAAGTTAATCCTATCGCTCCTGCATAGAGTCGTCCAAAATTATGGAAGCAATTTAGTCCAATAATCAAACAGCGAACAATAATTGCTGTAAATAAACTAAATAAAAGAAATACACCAATAAAGCCAAACTCTTCAGCATAGGTCGACATGATAAAGTCAGTATGATGCTCTGGCAGATAGCCCAAGTGCGACTGCGTCCCTTCGGTATACCCCTTACCCATTAAACCACCTGATCCAATGGCAATTTTAGATTGAATAATGTTCCAACCTGCACCAAGCGCGTCAGATTCAGGGTCAAATAACGTCAGTACACGTTTTTTCTGATATTCCTGTAAAAAAAACATCCAAAGTACAGGTGCTGCAATTGCAAAGGCGGTTAAAGCACCGGCAATTAAACGCCAAGACATACCACTTAAAAATAAAACAAAAATACCCGGAATAATCAAACCGATATTCAAGTCAGGCTGTAAAGCGACCAATGCAAATGGAATCAATAATAAAATTAATGCACCGACAATTTGTAAAAATTTCGGTGGAAAAGGTTTTCGCGCAAAATACCACGCCATCATGAGTGGCATGGCAAATTTCATAAACTCACTCGGCTGCATACTGCCGATACCCGGCAAGCTAATCCAGCGTTTCGCCCCCATCCTTTTTTCACCAATGACCAACACCAACAACAGTAAAAATATACCGATAGCATATAAGTACGGACTCATAGATTGGTAAACTTTGGGTGGAATTTGCGCACAGATCAACATCACAATAAAGCCCACACCAAAACTTGTGGCTTGACGTAGTACCATTCCCGAATCTTCCGCGGTCGCACTATAGACAACCATCAGCCCCAATATTGCATTGAGTACCAAGAAGCAAAGTAACCACGGGTCTAAATGAAGTTTAGCCCATCGAGAAGAATCGTGTTTTATACTGCGGCCATCGCGTAATGACTGACGTAAAAAACGATACTGTTGAGAAGGGATCATTGCGAAACAGATCTAAAAAGGATGCGGGAATTATAGATTAAAGCGACAGTAAAAATCACTGTCCCTTAAATATTCCTTGAAATAATCATCCATTAACTTGAGACGCTAAAATTAAACGTGCCAACTCTAAGTCATCAGGATAGGTAATTTTAATATTGTCCGAACGACCTTGCACGACATTAACTTGCTCACCGACAAATTCTAAGGCACTAGCTTCATCTGTGATGGTCGCACCAGCGGCAAGCGCTTGTTCAATGGCATTTTTAAGCATACCCAATTTGGCAATTTGTGGTGTCTGCGCTTGCCATAAAGTTGAACGATCTACCGTTGTTGATATTTGTGGTGGCGTTTCAACTTGTTTTAAGGTGTCGCGTACAGGGATGGCGAGAATCGCACTTTGCTCCGAATCGACTGCCGATTGAACTAAATCTTCTAGACTCAACTGTGAGACACATGGTCGTGCTGCATCATGAACAAACACCCAATCATCATCATTGGCAATCGAAGATAGATATTGCAATGCATTGAGTACAGAATGCACACGCTCTGCACCGCCTAAACAAAAATGAGCCTTCTCTTGATTAGTGAGTGCCAAGGTCTGAGCAACATTATCTTGCTCACCTATAGCCAATACATAGCCTGTCAACGGCAATTGGTTGAGACGTGCAACTGTGTGTTCAAGCACAGTTAGACCCGCAATGTTTTGATATTGTTTTAGTTCAGTTTTAGAAAATCGACTTCCTGAACCAGCAGCAGGAATAATAGCCCACAATTTAAGGTTCGGGTGGAAGTTCGGCTGGTTCTGACTCATTGGTACGTAGGTCTACTTTTGCGTTTGGATCAATATAAATTGGTTTGTACTGAGTACTGATCGTACTCATCTGCACGAAAGTTTCATGCGGTTTAATTAAACCTAAATCTAGACGAGCATGCTCTTCAATAGCTTCAACGCCATTTTTTAAATCGTATACTTCAGCTGCAAGTACGCGATTTCGTTCTTTTAATTCGTCATTGAGTTCGACTTGTTGTTGTATTTTCTGACTCAGTTGTTGATGTTGATGGTAACCACCTTCACCGAACCAGTATAAATATTGAAACCCTGCGATCAAAAAGATCGCAAGGCCC
The DNA here is from genome assembly GCF_013419235.1 of Acinetobacter sp. YH12098. NCBI lineage: Bacteria > Pseudomonadati > Pseudomonadota > Gammaproteobacteria > Moraxellales > Moraxellaceae > Acinetobacter > Acinetobacter sp. YH12098. Next base: position 19,393 of record NZ_VPAO01000034.1, on the reverse strand, counting down.
AACAATGCTTTACTCGCTTTGGAGTCAAATACATTTAACATAGATAGCATGATCTGCTTAGTTCAAACCTTTGAACTCAGCTTTACCGCGATATGCAGCATTAGTCAATTCTTCAATACGAAGTAATTGGTTATATTTCGCTACACGGTCAGAACGGCAAAGTGAACCAGTCTTGATTTGACCCGCTGCTGTACCCACTGCAAGATCCGCAATAGTTGAATCTTCAGTTTCACCAGAACGGTGTGAAATTACTGTAGTGTAACCATTTGCTTTTGCAAGGTAGATTGCATCTAGAGTTTCAGTCAACGTACCGATTTGGTTGTACTTGATCAGAATTGAGTTACCCACTTTTTCGTTGATACCACGTTGAAGAATCTTAGGATTCGTCACGAATAGGTCATCACCAACCAATTGGATTTTGTCGCCAAGGATTGAAGTGAGGTAAGACCAACCTTCCCAATCAGACTCGTCCAAACCATCTTCAATTGAGATGATTGGGTATTGTTTTGCAAAACCTGCAAGGTAGTCAGCAAATTGGTTGCTAGTGAATGCTTTATTGCCTTCACCTGCAAGGATGTATTGACCATCTTTGTAGAATTCTGAAGATGCACAGTCAAGCGCAAGCATAATGTCAGAACCTGCTTTGTAGCCAGTTTTTTCAATTGCTTCAAGAATTACTGTAATTGCTTCTTCGTTAGAACGAAGGTTCGGTGCAAAACCACCTTCATCACCAACTGCAGTATTTAGACCTTGTTTCTTTAAAACTGATTTTAAAGAATGGAAAATTTCAGCACCAGCGCGTAAAGCTTCAGAGAATGAAGTGAAGCCAACTGGCTCAATCATAAATTCTTGAATGTCTACGTTGTTGTCTGCATGTGAACCACCATTTAGGATGTTCATCATTGGAACAGGCATAGTCAAAATGCTGTTATTTCGAAGGTCTGCGATGTATTGGAAAAGTGGAATTTTCTTTTCATCAGCAGCAGCGCGCGCAGCAGCTAAAGAAACCGCTAAAGTTGCGTTCGCACCTAATTTTTCTTTGTTTTCAGTACCGTCAAGCGCGATCATTGTGTTATCAATGTCTTTTTGTTCGAATACTGATTTACCCAACAATGCATCACGAATTACTGTGTTAACGTTGTTAACCGCAGTTTTAACGCCTTTACCTAAGTAACGAGCTTTGTCGCCGTCACGAAGTTCTAAAGCTTCACGAGAACCAGTTGAAGCACCAGATGGTGCACATGCACGGCCTACAACGCCAGAGGCTAAGATTACGTCTGCTTCGATGGTAGGGTTACCACGAGAGTCCAAAATTTCACGTGCACGAATGTCAACGATTTGGCTCATGAACAATTCCTCAGTTGATTAATAAAAATGATGCGTCAAAAGTGACGCATCAATGTGTATCGAATTAGTGTGTGTCTAACTTTGCGAAACCTTTAACTAAGGTATCGAGCTCTTTTAACTGTGCCAAGAAAGGTTCCAACTGTGACATGCGTAGCGCACATGGACCGTCACATTTGGCATTTTCTGGATCTGGATGAGCTTCTAAGAACAAACCTGCTAAACCAGTCGCCATACCTGCACGTGCCAGTGTCGTGATTTGCGCACGACGACCACCTGCAGAATCCGCACGACCACCCGGCGTTTGAAGCGCATGTGTAACATCAAAGAACACAGGGACATTCATTTCTTTCATGATGTCAAAGCCCAACATGTCTACAACTAAATTGTTGTAACCAAATGCTGAACCACGTTCACAAAGAATTAGTTTGTCATTTCCTGCTTCCAAACACTTATGCAAAATATGACGCATTTCGTGTGGTGCGAGGAACTGTGCTTTTTTAATGTTGATGATGGCATCAGTTTTCGCCATCGCTTCAACAAGGTCAGTTTGACGGCTTAAAAATGCAGGAAGTTGGATAATATCCGCAACTTCAGCAACAGGCGCAGCTTGGTATGGTTCATGTACATCAGTAATAATCGGCACATTAAAGTGTTTTTTAATGTCAGCTAACCACTCGATTCCTTTTTCCAGGCCTGGGCCACGGAAAGAGTTCAAGCTTGAACGATTGGCTTTATCAAAACTTGCTTTAAACACATATGGAATATCCAAGCGTTTGCAGATATCCACATAGGTTTCAGCAATTTCAAAAGCAAGGTCTTTTGACTCAAGTACGTTCATGCCGCCGAATACTACAAATGGCAAATGATTTGCCATTTGTATATCACCTAAACGTACAATTTCCTGTGGTTTTAATTGTGACATTTAAACTCTTCCTGGTTTAGTCAAAAACACATTATTTCGCTTTTTGGTACTGCTTTTTAGCAGCATCAATAAAGCCTGCGAATAATGGGTGTCCATCACGTGGTGAACTTGTAAATTCCGGATGGAATTGTACAGCAATAAACCAAGGATGTTCAGGAATTTCAACAGTTTCAACAAGACGCTGTACTGGAGAATAACCTGAAATCTTCATGCCTTTTTCTTCAAGCACTGGGATATAACGGTTGTTCATTTCATAACGGTGACGATGACGTTCAACGATCTCTTCAGAACCGTAAACTTGTGCAGTTTTTGTTCCCGCAACCAATTCAGATTTTTGAGCACCCAGACGCATTGTGCCGCCTAAGTCAGAATCTGCATTACGTTGTTGAACTTCGCCGCGCTCATCTAACCATTCAGTGATTAGACCAATCAATGGTGATTTTGTAGAACGGTTAAATTCAGTTGAAGTTGCATCGCTAATACCCGCAACGTTGCGCGCATATTCGATCACAGCCAACTGCATACCTAAACAGATACCAAGGAATGGCACACCGTTTTCACGTGCAAAACGAATCGCTTTCATTTTGCCTTCTGTACCACGTTCACCGAAACCACCCGGAACTAAGATTGCATCTGCGTCTTTTAATACGTCGTTAACATCTTGGGTTTCAAGCTCTTCTGCATTTACGTAGTCGATTTGAACTTTCACACGGTTTTGAATACCCGCATGTAAAAGTGCTTCGTTTACAGATTTGTATGCATCTGGAAGTTCAACGTATTTACCAACCATCGCTACACGAACTGTGTATTCAGGGTTCAGTAAAGCATCTACAACGTTATCCCAGTCTGTAAGATCAGCTTCTGGAAGATCGTTATAACCAAAACGTTCACAGATTAAATCATCAACGTTTTGTTCATAGAAAGTACGTGGAATTTGGTAAATTGAACGCGCATCTTTACATACCACAACTGCACGTGCTTCAACGTTCGTAAATAACGCAATTTTACGTGTAGTGTCAGCATCAACATCATGCTCTGTACGGCAGATCAGGATGTCTGGTTGAATACCAATCGACAAAAGCTCTTTTACAGAGTGTTGAGTTGGTTTAGTTTTTAATTCAGCAGCTGACTTAATATATGGGAGTAAAGTTAAGTGCATTAACATTGTGCGCTTATGACCTAGTTCGACCATAAGTTGACGTACAGATTCCATGAATGGGAGAGATTCAATGTCACCTACTGTACCGCCGATCTCAACGATCGCAACGTCATAGCCTTCACCTGCGCGAAGAACACGTTCTTTAATATTATCAGTAATATGTGGAATAACTTGAACTGTACCACCGAGGTAATCACCACGACGTTCTTTATTCAAGACATCTTGGTACACTCGTCCTGAAGTAAAGTTGTTCAGTTTGGTCATTTTCGCACGACGCAAGAAACGTTCGTAATAACCCAAGTCTAAGTCAGTTTCAGCACCATCCTCTGTGACAAAAACTTCACCGTGTTGGAATGGACTCATAGTCCCTGGATCGACATTAATGTATGGATCCATTTTTACCATGGTTACTTTTAAACCACGGGCTTCTAAAAGCGCAGCCACTGATGCAGCTGAAATACCTTTACCTAGTGATGATACAACACCACCAGTAACGAAAATAAAATGGGTCATTAAGTTTCTCGTACAATGGAGCCTAAATTGGCCTACAATGTTGTGCGATTTTACTTTACTCTGTACCAAGAAAGCAAAGTCATTCCGCATCAATTCATAGAACAATTAACAATTGGCTATTGTAACAGCAATTATCATAAAAATTTAGAGTAAGTTCTTATCATTTCTATATTCTTATTTGCTGTTATAATGCATTTATCCAATCCACACTTTTTTGTTTTGTGTAATTATGAATAAGAAACTTTTAATCTGCGGTGCAATCGCAACAGGTCTACTTCTTACAGCATGTGTAAAAAAAGAAGCACCAAAAGAAGAAGAACAGGAACAGGTTGAAGTTGTAGCATCTGAACCAACAGCATCTGTACCTACACAATTAGAACCAGTTGAAGAACAACCCGTTGTTGAAGAACCAACTCAGCAGCAAGTTGAAGTGATTCGTGAAGAAACACCGAATACAACAACTGAAATTCGTCGTGAACCTACCACACCTGCAGAAGCTCCTGCTCCAAAAGCAGAAGCACCTAAAGCGGCAGAAAAACCTGCACAAGTTGCTCAACCTAAACAAAACTCAGGTTCTGCACAATCTGAAGATGATGCTGTCGCTGCTGCAATTGCCGCTGCAACTCCAGCTTTAGACAACTAATTGTTTATTCTCTAAACAATTCAATAAAAAGCCCAGTTTTGACTGGGCTTTTTATTGCTTGTACATAAATATATATCTGTAGCAAATGACTTAATTTTGCTCACAATCGCTCTTGTAGTTTTTCAGCTAAATACTCAATAAATAAACGAACACGTTTGGGTAAATGCTCTTGTTGATAATAGACGGCATGAATCAGCTGTTCATGCGGTTCGATTTGATCATCTAAAAGTTGTACCAAGCGCCCTTCCGCAATATCTTTTTCTAACATAAAAATCGAAAGACAGGCGATACCCATGCCATGAATTGCAAGCTCGCGTATCGTTTCACCGTTTGATGCCTTAATGTTTGGTCGAATCGTTAGTGGTTTTCCACCGACTTGGATCGGCCACGTATTCATGTGTGTAATTTGACTAAAACCAAGCAAAGCATGTGCGGTTAGCTCATCAGCATTTTTCGGATGCCCATGCTGCTGAAGATAGTCAGGACTCGCCACCAAACACAATCGACTCTTGTAGATAAGTTTTGCGTGCAAACTGGAGTCGTTTAATTTTCCAAAGCGAATCGCGACATCCGCTTTATGCTCTAATAAGTCAATCACTTGATCATGATTCACCAATTCAATCTGTATATGCGGATAACGTGCATTAAATTCAGGAATTAAAGGCACAATGACATGCAGTATAAAAGAAATTGCAGAATCGACTCGTACAAGACCAGAAGTGTCGGCATCTAATTTCAGCAGAGAATCTTCCGCTTCGCTCAAATCATTCAATATCCGCCGTGTTTTTGCTAAAAACAATTGCCCCTCTTGCGTGAGCTTAATTTTGCGGGTAGTTCGTTCCAACAAGGTTACATTTAATTTAGATTCCAGACGCTGTAATGCGCGGCTGACACCAGATGCTGTTTGATCTAATCTTTCTGCTGCTTTGATAATAGAGCCACTATCTACAATAACAGTAAAAGCCTGCAGCTCCTCAATGGTCGATTTCATTGCATATTCGAATTCGTGATTTTTAATCAATAATATATTCCAAACTCATGCATTTTTCTTCAATAAAATTAGCAGCACAATAGCATCAACTCAAAAAAAGAGAATTCCTGATGATTGTTCCTCAATTTGGTGTCGGCACCTTCCGTTTGACAGGTGACACTGTCATTCATTCTGTTAAAACTGCCTTAGAAGTTGGATATCGTGCTGTAGACACCGCACAAATCTACGGTAATGAAGCAGAAGTAGGCCAAGCAATCGATGAAAGTCAGGTCAATCGAGCTGATATTTTCTTAACCACGAAAATTTGGACTGAAAATTATGCTGCCGACAAACTGATACCCAGTCTAAAAGACAGCTTAATTAAATTAAGGACGGATGCAGTTAACCTCACACTTATTCATTGGCCTGCACCTGCACTTGGAGTCAATATTCCAGAATTAATGGGACATTTACTTGAGGCAAAAAAACAAGGTTTGACTGAATATATTGGTGTATCTAATTTTAATATTGAGCTTACTCAACAAGCTATTGACAGTATAGGTGCTGAGCAGATTGCAACCAATCAAATTGAACTGAGTCCTTATCTTCAAAATGAACGACTTGCGACTTACTTAAAACAGCAAAATATTGATGTCACCTCTTATATGACCTTGGCTTATGGCAAAGTGCTAAATGACCCAATACTTTCTGATATTGCAGCACAACACCAAGCTTCAGTTGCACAAGTGACACTCGCTTGGGCGCTGCAAAAGGGTTATGCCGTAATTCCATCGTCAACCCAACGTGAACATTTAACCAGTAACTTAAAAGCTCAAGACATTCATTTAACATCAGAACAGATGCAGGCCATTGCCACACTAGACAGAAATGCACGTGAAGTGAACCCACCTGAACTTGCTCCAGTGTGGGATATTTAATATGAAATTCAATTTTCCATTAATTGCATTAGCCGTAGGTGCTTTTGCAATTGGCACAACAGAATTTTCACCGATGGGTTTTTTGCCTGAAATCGCAGCAGATTTATCGGTTTCCATTCCTCAAGCGGGCTTACTGATTAGTGCCTATGCCGTTGGCGTCATGATTGGTGCCCCATTAATGACCTTATGGTTAGCACGTTTTCCTAAACGTACTGCCCTTATTTTACTAATGGCAATCTTTACCATCGGTAATATTTTGGCAACGATTGCACCCAATTATCTCGGTTTAATGGCGGCACGTTTGGTGACTAGCTTAAATCATGGGGCATTTTTTGGCTTAGGTTCTGTCGTTGCAGCGAGTGTTGTGCCGAAAGATAAACAAGCCAGTGCCGTTGCTATGATGTTTATGGGCTTGACCATTGCCAATATTGGCGGCGTGCCACTCGCAACGTGGGTGGGGCAAAATATCGGTTGGCGTATGTCTTTTGCCGCTATTACCTTACTGGGCATCATCACCATGTTGGCATTATGGAAAGCACTACCTCATCAGCAACAGACCGAAAAACCTGATGTACGAGCAGAGTTAAAAGTATTAACACGCATGCCTGTTGTTTTAGCACTGCTCACCACGGTAATGAGTGCTGGAGCTATGTTCGCGCTCTATACCTATATCGCACCGAGCTTAAAAGTCTTTACCCATGCAAGCCCTGAGCTTATCACTTTCATGTTGGTCTTAATCGGGATCGGATTTTCAATTGGTAACCATTTCGGTGGTAAGTTTGCAGATCAGTCTCTAGATAAAACCTTGATTGGCTTTTTAGTCTTACTCATGCTGATGATGCTGTTATTTCCAATTTTAGCAACAACCACCATTGGCGCGGCGATTGCATTAATCATCTGGGGAGCAGCAGCCTTTGCCGTTGTACCACCTTTACAAATGCGTGTTATGACAGTCGCTCACGATGCACCAGGCCTCGCTTCTTCAGTGAATATTGGTGCATTTAATCTTGGAAATGCTTTGGGCGCTGTTGCAGGTGCCGCAGTACTAAATCTCAACCTAAGCTATGCTGCAGTATCTTATACAGGAGCGACATTGAGTGCTATAGCGTTGATTTTAGTATTGATACAGATGAAGCTTAAACCTCAAACAACTGCATGTTGCGCACAAGCCGAGTAACACACACTTAAAATAGCCTATCCAAAGTAGGCTATTTTTTAGTTCGCATATAACTTTAAAAAATCTGCCATCAATTTGGTTGCCCATGAATGGGTATCAACAAGACCTTCATAATAACCACAGTGACTGCCTTTTTTGGTGGTCACCACCACCACATTCAGCAAAGAACGAATTAATTCTTTATAGGGCTCAAAGTTTTGAATGTGGCAAATAGGATCGTCTTCGGCATTTAAAATCATCAAAGGAATTTTAAGATTTTCAAATACATAAATTGGGTTGGTGGATTTGGCATAACTTTCATAATCAGTAAAACCCGCCATTTGAAAATAAGCACGTTCAAACTGCGCCAGATCTTTACTTTTTAGGACTTCAATTATAGATGGAGTCGTTGACCATGTTGCAGAATAGGGTTCTACAAATTTCTGAAAGAGCTTCTTGGTCATCATTTTACTGTAAAAAGGATGGACATTTTTAAAGCCAAGCTCGGTGTCATAGCCCGGACATAAAGCAAAAGCCGCTTTAAGTGGTGTTTCCTCACCTTGTTCGCCTAAATAGCGGACCAATAACCCCGTTCCTGCAGATGAACCGACGCCAAATAAATTCGATTCGGGAAATTTCTGCTGAATAAAGGCAATCTGTTCACGCAGGTCATCGGTTGAACCAAATAAATTTATTTTGGCAACAGGCATAGGTAAATTGGCATGACCGCGTCTTAAACATAGCGCAATGCGCCAACCTGTATATAGATGAAGATCCCGAACCACTTCTCGCATACTTTCAGGCGTTCCCGTAATCGTATGCATGAGCACCACAGTTGGCACATCCGCAGGTAAATCCAAACCCAACCATGCAATGGCTGTGATTCCACCATCAGCCATGGTTAGCTGCTCTATGGCATCATATTTAAGCTTCACTTGACGCTTTTTAATGACATCAAAATACAGTAAATGTGCATGGGTATTCGACAGCCAAGGCGTAGGACGATATTTTTCATGTAGTTGCTTTAACTTCGGCAGCACATGTTGCATTTGCCCTTCAGGATGATAATAAAGCTGTGGTATTTCCGCACCGATGGCATGATCTACAAAATTTAAAAGAGCCAGACGCCCTTTATGCATCACATTATTCATTGACCTTACCTTCACCTCGCTTCGCACTACAGCAAATCATTTCAATCTTTTCACTTTGACCAACAAGGCCCATTAAACAAACGTATCTACAAAACCATATCTCACTAGCAATATTTGTTTACTTAAACCTCATAAGCAAAAAGCATGACAATATCCATCATGCTTTTTATCATTCTGTGACGAGCATTTAAAAATCAGCAGATTCAAGGCTGATATTGCATAATGCGCTCACCCATTTTCGCCGCCAATGCTTCCAAGCCACTTTTCGGACGGAGCATGACTTCAAAATCAATCATCTGTCCTTGTTCATTAAACTGAATCATGTCGATCCCTTTTAATTTTTTCTCGCCAACATTGGCAGAAAACTCAAGCACCACATTTAAACCATCTTCTGAGTAAAACTCACGGTGATAGGTAAAATTTTCAAAAATTTGAATCACATTGGTCAAAATAAAAGTTACTACAGGCTTACCTGGATATGGGTTAAACGCGACAGGTGAACGAAACACCACATCCTCTGCCAAGAGTTCATTTAAAATATTCATATCCCGTGTGTCGAGCATTTCGTGCCAACGTGCAACAGATTTTTTTGTTATTTCAATAGTCATGTTTATGTCCTTTTTTTGTTGATGAATCATTTCCCTATCCTCAAACTCCTCTCAAAATGGAGAGGAAGCACGACAACTGCATATTAAATTGAATGTAGTTGTCGTGGTTAAGTATGAGGCTGATTAAATCACCGCAGCCAAATCTGCACCTTGACGAATGGCACGTTTAGCATCTAACTCACCCGCTTCTTTCGCGCCACCAATCAGATGCACATTTTTTCCATCTGCTTGTAGCTGTTCATACATCGCGGTATAGGATTCCTGACCTGCACAAATCACCACATGATCAACATCTAAAATACGTGGTTGACCATCAACGGTAATATGCAAACCTTGATCATCAATTTTATCGTAGCTTGCACCCGCAATCATTTTCACATCGCGGTGTTTCAAACCTGTACGGTGAATCCAACCCGTGGTTTTACCTAAGCCAGCACCGACCGATTTAGCCTTACGCTGCAATAAATACACTTGACGCGGCGATTCTTCGACGTCTGGATGTTTCAAGCCACCGACTTGCGCATAAGTGGTATCAATTCCCCATTCATCATAAAATTTCTCAGGATTGAGGCTACCGCTTTCACCTTCATGCGTTAAATATTCAGCCGTATCGAAACCAATACCGCCTGCACCAATGATCGCTACACGTTTGCCAACTGGTTGACGCTCACGTAAAACTTGTAAATAACTCAATACTTTTGGATGATCAATACCATCTATATCTAACTGACGCGGTGTTACACCCGTCGCCACCACGATGTCATCAAACTCAGACTGAGCTAATTCTTCATAGGTTGCCGTATGGTTCAGTACCAATTTAATCTGAGGCAATAGTTCTATTTTGCGTTTGAAATAGCGCAGCGTTTCATAAAACTCTTCTTTACCAGGAATCGTTTTCGCAATATTAAACTGCCCACCAATTTGGCTTGAAGCTTCAAAAACCGTTACATTGTGACCACGTTCTGCTGCATAAGTTGCAAAGCTTAAACCCGCAGGTCCCGCACCAATCACAGCGATATTTTTCACCTGTGCAGATTCTTTAAATATCAGTTCAGTTTCATAGCAGGCTTGAGGGTTAACCAAACATGTTGCAATTTTCATTGAGAAAATATGATCTAGGCAGGCTTGGTTACAACCAATACAGGTATTAATTTCATCACTACGCCCTTGTTCTGCTTTTTCCACAAAACATGGGTCAGCTAACATTGGACGTGCCATGGACACCATATCTGCATCACCTGATGCAAGAACATGTTCAGCCATTTCAGGGGTGTTAATACGGTTTGAAGTGATTAAAGGAACATTCACAAGACCTTTTAACTTCTTGGTCACCCATGTAAATGCAGCACGTGGCACTTTGGTTGCAATGGTCGGAATACGCGCTTCATGCCAACCAATACCGGTATTGATAATAGTTGCACCGGCTTTTTCAATGGCTTTTGCAAGTTGCACAACTTCTTCGAAAGTCGAACCACCTTCAACCAGATCCAGCATAGAAAGACGGTAAATAATAATAAAATTTTCACCGACTAATTCACGCGTACGACGCACGATCTCAATTGGAAAACGAATCCGGTTTTCATAACTGCCACCCCATTCATCATCACGGTGGTTGGTACGTGCAGCAATAAACTCATTAATTAAATAACCTTCTGACCCCATGACTTCTACACCGTCATAACCCGCTGTCTGTGCTAACTGAGCACATTTGGCAAAATCATTGATCGTGCGTTCGACGTCTGCTGTGCTTAAAGCTTGCGGTTTTACTGGGTTAATTGGTGCTTGAATAGATGAAGGTGCAACATTATTGGCTTGATACGAGTAGCGACCTGTATGCAAAATCTGCATCGCAATTTTACCGCCAGAATCATGTACCGCCTGCGTAATCACTTTATGTTTTTCTGCTTCTTCTAAAGAGTCTAATTTTGAACCACCAGCAAATGTCACACCATCATCATTGGGAGAAATACCACCAGTTACAATCAGACCTACACCACCTTTCGCACGCTCAGCATAAAAAGCTGCCATGCGTTCATAGCCACCCGGTGCTTCTTCAAGGCCGATATGCATAGAACCCATCAATACACGGTTCTTTAGCGTTGTAAAACCTAAATCTAGTGGTGCCAATAAATTTGGATAATTTGACATTTTTTCTCCTTAGCGTGCTGAAAAGCTGGCTATTTTTATCTTCGCTTGTATACGAGCTTTCTATTTCCATCTACGCATACAAGATTTTTGCAACTTGTTGCACTAATTTATATGCGAGATTTGATTTTTATGCAACATGTTGCATAATAAAAAGTACAAAACTATTTTGACTGAGCCATATATGTCTTTAGCCCATGTTTTACTCACGAGCTTACTTGAAAAACCGAGTACAGGAATTGACCTTGCACGCCGTTTTGACCGCTCTATGGGCTTTTTTTGGAATGCGACACATCAGCAAATCTACCGTGAACTCAGTGGTATGCAGCAAAAAGGCTGGATCAGCACCATTGAAGATGACCACAGTACAACCCGTAAAAAAACCTACCAAGTTGAACAGCTTGGACGTGTTGAATTAGCCAATTGGATGGTTGAGCAAAGCCCTCCGGCTCAGTTACGTGAAGAGTTAATGGTTCGTTTACGTGCTGAAGCTCAACTGGGCACAAACGGCGTATTACCCGAATTAGAACGTCACCTAGAAATTCACAAAGAAAAACTAAAAGTGTACCAGTCTATTTTTGCAAAAGACTTTGCACATGCGCATGATGAAGACCGTACTTTGTACATTCATAAAATGATTTTACAGCTTGGGATTGATTTGGAAATCGGTTGGATCAAATGGCTTGAAACCATCATTCCACAGTTGCATAAATTTAATCGCTAAAACAAAAAATAAATAGGAAGCCGCATGCCACACTATACAATGCCAGATCAACAACAACTGTATGTTCGTGAATATGGTCAAGGAGAACCCATCCTGGTTTTATCTGGACTGGGCATGCAAAGTTGGCAATGGCACCCTTTTCTATATCAACACCGAAAGCATTTTAAATTTATCATTCCAGACTGGCGTGGATTTGGCGGCTCTAAACATTGTCAAATTCCAAATACGGACACCATTTCAAGCCATTGGCGAGATATTGACAGCTTAGTTTCCCAGCTTGGTTACGATAAAATCACGGTGATTGCCTACTCCATGGGGGCAACGACCACCATGCACGGTTTAAAATACGGTCAGTTTGCTGAAAAAATTAAACGCTATTTACACATCGATCAAACCCCTAAAATACGAGTAGATGCAGATTGGCAATATGGTTTATATGGCAAACGCCACAATGAGTTTTTAAGTATTTTAGAAGACATCTCGAAGGTACTTGCAACCAACCTCTCCGTGCCATTTGCACAGCAGATGAATAAACATGACCGTCAAGGTCTGGTCGACGCTTGGTTAAGATTCATAGACTTACAAAATAGCAATCCTTATGCTTTATCCGCTTTCCGTTTTGCATACCAACAACCAACTTTACAGAAGCTGATGTTACCCTCACAAAGTGTGACCTATTTATATTGGTATATTCAAAACTATTTGAACCATACTGAAGATTATCGTGAAGCCATTGCAGCACTCACCGCACCAACAACTTTTTTCACAGGTGCAAAATCGATCCTCTATCCTGCCCAAGGTCAAAAAATTATTGCTGACAGCCTAACCAATGCAGAGCAAATCATTTTTAAGAAATCGGGGCACACGCCATTGCTCAGTGAACCGGTCAAATTTAGCCGTGAAGTCACCAAGTTTTTAAAACAAGCGGTCTAATAACACTAAATAAAAAAAATAGGCTCAAAACTTTCAAGATTGAGCCTATTTTTGTATGAAGGAAAGTGTTACTTAACTGTTTGCTTCTAAATTGAATTTCGAAATTAACATCTAAATTAATTTTAAAACAAATGTTAGAAAACTCGACGATCGTATTCAATTGCTTCCAAATCATATACTTGGTAAACACAATCAAATAAAGGACGTGCCAATTCCCCTTCATCATCATTCCGCACAATCAAATAAATTTGGCTAATGGCGGCACTGTCCGATAATTTCACATAATTCACATGCCTAAACTGCATAATTTGGACAGATTCAGGAACAATACAAATGCCTTCGCCCGCAGCGACCATACCCAGTGATTGCTGCAAATCTGCTTGAGTATTGAAGCGTTTCGGCTCCATCCCATATTCTAAAAATAAAGACTTGATCAGCGTTGCATAACTTTGACCATCCGTTGCAGGATAAATAAAAATCTGCTCATCTTTGAGATTATTTAATGCAATCTGCTGCTGTGAAGATAAAGGATGGCTTGAATGCACCGCAACAATCAGAGGCTCTTCACGCAATAGCACACGTTTAACCGCCTGATCCGACACACGAACTCGACTAAAACATGCATCAACCCGACCTTCTTTTAATGCCTGAATCTGATCAACTGCACTCAGTTCAATTAAATTTACATTTAAGTGTGGATATTGCTGGCGGAACAAATAAACGATTCGAGGTAATAAACCACAGAGTAAGGAACCGCCATACCCAATATTAATGGTACGTTCAGTAGCACTGGCCCGCTGCGTAATGAGCTTAATTTCTTCTGCATTTGAAAGTAATTTCACGGCTTGCTGATAAAAGAAACGGCCAATGGTGGTGGTTCTCAAAGGACGGCTGCCACGCTCAAAAAGCTGTGCACCCAACTCTTCTTCTAAATTTTGAATTTGACGACTTAAAGGAGGTTGAGCAATAAATAGCTTTTCAGCAGCCTTCGTAAAACTCTGTTCTTCTACAACGGCGACAAAGTAACGTAAATGTCTTAATTCCATGACATTGTCCTTTAATGTCGAATTTCTTTCATAATGGTCTTTTATTTGAATATATCAGGACGACACTCAAATCACATCCTTCAAATTCGGTTATTTAAAAGATGTATACACCACATTTATTGTTTGGTCATGCTAATGTGAAACGATTACAAGGTTAACCCGACTTTAGTCTTGGCAATTTTACTCAACTTTCTCACATGAAAAACTACAAAACGTGATTGACTTCATGAAACAATTCAAGTTAATTAGCTAAATCGTTGCAAATATGGAATAAGAACAGTGCTGAGTGATCTAGATGATTTTTATTGTTTTGCCCAAGTGGTCGAACATGGTGGTTTTAGTGCAGCAGAACGTGCAACAGATATTCCAAAATCAAAACTGAGTCGTCGGGTCTATAACTTAGAAGAACGTTTAGGTGTCCGCCTGATTCAACGTAGTTCACGACATTTTGCTGTTACAGATATTGGTATGAATATCTACCGCCATGCACAAGTTATGATGAATGCCGCTCAAGCCGCACATGATTTGGTTGATCATCTCAGTACGCAGCCGCGCGGCTTAATTAAAGTCAGCTTACCTGTTTCCATCGCGCAAAATGAAATGACCAAAATTTTGCCTGAATTTTTAAAGCAATATCCAGAAATCAAAGTGCAAATGATGGTGACCAATCGGCGCGTAGATATCATTAATGAAGGCTTCGATCTTGCGCTACGTGTACGTTCAAATCTAGACGACGACCCCAATTTAGTCATTCGTAAATTTGAAACGATTGAGCAGCACTTATTTGCCAGTCAGGCGTATCTGAATAAATTTGGCGAACTCAAACACCCTGAAGATTTATCGCAACATCAAATATTAAGTATGGCGGATGAGCATCTTGATCAACATATCATTGTGACCGATGCACAGCATCATCAGAAAAAAATTAAAGTGAATCCAACGGTGATGGGCTCTGACCTGTCTATGTTAGCTGCGCTAGCCTGCCAAGATTGTGGCGTGGTGTTATTGCCCGACAGTATTGTGTCCGACCATGTGAAATCAGGTGCTTTGGTTCGTGTGTTACCTGAATGGAAAGCTGCACATGGTATATTCCATGCTGTTTATCCATCTCGTCGTGGCTTATTACCTGCTGTACGAGTATTCATTGATTACTTAGTTGAAAAACTCAGCCAACATGAACACGCTAAATTTTAGGCAAAAAAAAGCTTACCCATGTGATGGGTAAGCGAAAACTTAAAAACTAAGAAAATCAGAAACTACAGCAGAATCTGTAATCATATTATATAAATAAAATACATCTTTATTAAATCGTTAATAGCTCTAACTGATTTTCAGAGTTATAAGCAAAGCCTTATAAATTAAGCTATAGACAAAACCTCTTAGTCTTAAAACCTATAACGTTCATACACACCACAAATTATTAGACTAAAGTCAAAAATTATACACATGTATAATTTAATTTAACTTCAATCCTTTAGATACAGCAGATTCAGGATTAAATTCGCGATTTAGCTTAGATTGCAGGATATGTACCTGTACCTTCTGGCCATGGAGATAGCAACTCAAAACCACTATCGGTTACAACCACCATATGTTCCCACTGTGCCGATAAAGAACGGTCTGCGGTAATTACTGTCCAACCGTCTTTTAACTCTTTAGTACGCGCTTTACCGCTGTTGATCATCGGTTCAATGGTAAAGACCATGCCTTTTTTCAGAATGACACCTTGACCCGGTTGACCATAGTGTAAAACACTTGGTTGCTCATGATAAACCTTACCAATCCCGTGACCACAATATTCACGTACAATGCTGTAGCCTTCACGATGAGCAACTTGTTGAATGGCATAGCCTACATCACCCAATGTTGCTCCCGGTTTAACAGCATGAATCCCTGCAACCATCGCTTCATAGGTAGTTTCGACTAACTTTTTAGCCGCAGGCGAAACCTCACCCACATAGTACATACGACTGGTATCACCAAAATAACCATCTTTAATGATGGCAACATCAATATTGATAATGTCACCATCTTTCAATACAGTTTCTTTCGAAGGAATACCATGACAAACCACTTCATTCGGTGAAATACAGGTGGTTTTGGTATAGCCATAGTAGCCAACGTTGGCAGGAATCACTTTAAGTGTGTTGACGATAAAATCATTACAGATATCGTCTAGATATTCAGTGGTCACGCCCGGCTTGACATACTCCCCGATCATCTCTAAAACCTGAGCAGCTAAACGACCTGAAATGCGTAATTTTTCAATATCTTGCTCGGTTTTAATCGTGATTTTGGAAGCTTTCATCTGAATATCCTCAAATTTGAATAAACCAAATTATAGACCTTTTAGATTTTTTTTGTTTTATTCAGCCAATATTTCTGCATTTATTCGGCTTATAGCATCCTATTTAGTGCTGAAAATTAGAACAATTGATTTATATCTGATAAATCTTAATAGTTAAACATATTCCTATAAAAAATTTATATACAATAAATTTCTTTTATTTATCATAGATATAAATAAAACATTATTTTATCTGTCAATATATTCATAATTCGTATTATAAAAACTATCTATACGATTTATAAATTTTGCTCCAAAAACGAGCTTAATTGCACTAAAATTGCCTTTTTTCACAGTTCATCTCCCCTTTATGACAAGTCTTCGTACACGGGATATTGTTGCCTTAGGTTTTATGACCTTCGCACTGTTTATTGGTGCAGGCAACATTATTTTCCCACCAATTGTCGCACAGCAAGCGGGTGAACATGTTTGGTTAGCTGCATTTGGTTTCTTGATCACTGCAGTTGGCCTACCTGTCATCACGATTATTGCTTTGTCGCGTGTTGAAGGTTCTATTCAAGTTTTAAGTTCGCCTTTGGGTAAAGCAGCCAGCATTATCCTTACTGTCGCGTGTTACTTAGCTGTTGGACCTTTATTTGCAACACCTCGTACAGCTACCGTTTCTTATGAAATTGGTTTCTCTTCTTATTTTGGTAACAGCGCAAACAGTCTGCTGATTTATAGCGTGATTTATTTTGCATTGGTGACGATTGTTTCACTTTACCCAAATAAAATTTTAGATACCGTAGGTTATTTCCTTTCACCACTCAAGATTTTAGGCCTCGTTATACTGGGTATCTCTGCGTTCTTTATCCCTGCTGGTGTAATTCCGCCTGCAATTGGTAACTACGTGGCTGCACCAGTTTCTGAAGGTGTGGTCAATGGTTATTTAACCATGGATACTTTAGGTGCTTTAGTTTTTGGTATCGTGATCGTAAAAGCCATTACTTCACGTGGTGTAACGGATAGTAAGCTCGTCACCAAGTATGCTGTCATTGCCAGTATTATTTCAGGTATTGGACTTACACTGGTTTATATCAGCTTGTTCAAACTCGGTATGGGCAGCCATGATATTGCTCCAAATGCAACAAATGGTGCAGTGATCCTGCATGCATATGTACAACATGCATTTGGTGATATGGGCGCTTATTTCCTATCTGCAATGATCTTTGTTGCATGTATGGTTACCGCGATTGGCTTGACCTGCGCATGTGCTGAATATTTCTCAGAATTGACTAAAATTCCATACAAAGTTTTTGTGTTCATTTTAGTTGGTTTCTCACTGCTGATTTCAAACTTAGGTTTAACCAAACTCATTGCAGTTTCAGTGCCTGTTTTAAGTGCAATTTATCCACCTGCGATTGCAGTTATCCTACTTAGCTTCTGCTCTAAATGGTTTATTTCACCATCACGAGTTATTGCTCCTGTTACCGCTTGTGCGTTTATTTTCGGTATTTTTGATGGTTTAAAAGTAGCTGGTTTCGAAGATGCGCTTCCAAGCTTTATTGCCAATCTACCGCTTGCTCAACAAAATTTAGCATGGCTGATCCCTTCTGCGATTGTGCTGATTATTGCTGCTGTAATTGACAAAGTTAAAAAATAACCTTTTTTGACCTGTCTAAAATCGGAGTTTTACCCGAATGACGATTTTACCTGTGACCAATAATTGTCGAGTTTTACCCAAACTGACATTTATTTGTCCTACTACAGCACAATAACCCTAAGTCATTGAACTTTTAAATAAAGTTTTATTTTCATGATGAGAAAAAAAGCCAGCCCTTTGGCTACAAAATATAATAATAGTTAAAATACAAATACTTTCTGCAAAATACACCGTACACAAACTCCATGATTAAGCTCGATTCAGACTGTAAGCTAGGCGGTTTCTTGTCATAAAGCCGATATACCCGTGTTGGTATATATATTGCTTATTCATACATAGATATTATGCATCGACCATTTTACTCACCAGTCAACACCTTTAGATTCATAATATTTAGTATATGAATAAAATGATTATTCTTATACGATGATCTAACATAGTTTTATGACAAAATAATGACATTTACTATTGAAATACTTCTAGTTTCGAAGTACAACAGTAGTTCAAACCTGACCAAAATCATGGGTTTTGGCTAAACAACAACAAGGAGGGGTGGAGATGTTATCAGTACATTTCAAAAAGCAATTCTTCATTAACGCTCTGAAGGCAAATAAGAACATGGTGACCTATACAAGCACCACTATTGCTCTCATGCTGACACTACTTATTCAAGGCTTAATACAAGGAAATTTAAGACCTGAATATTTTGCTTATGCGCTTATTGTCTCTGTAGCCTTTTATTTATGGGCAGTCATTGACCACAAATATCGAAAGCAAAAATCAACAGAATTTTAAGTTAGAAGATGGATGAGGCATCATCCATCTTGAAAAAAGAAAAGATGCCACCCCTACCTTCTCGATCATTCAATCCATTTTAAATAACAATAAAAATAATCCCTAAAATAACCAGAAAATCATCAGCCTTTTCTCATAAATTTTCAATTCTGCAGAACTTAAAATTTTGTTTATATAAATTCTTCTACCGAACAATCGCCTGCACTTTAAAAGCTTTTATCTCCTGATTAGCCTCCAATCTAATTGGTACTATTTATGATTGATACTAGGGTGTGTTGACATTTACAGCCGATAAATTGAGCTAAAGAGGCAACCATATAAATATACAAGCTAAAGCAACAGCGCTTTGATAGTTACGTTTTAGCTTATCGTATCTTGTGGCAATTCCTCTAA